>NZ_JBHRYH010000022.1:0-14860 GCF_042648905.1 Vogesella amnigena
GGCCAGCCAGACCAGCGGTTTGGAGTGTGCCATCTTGAACATGGCGCCGATGAGGCCCAGCACCACCGACACGGCGAGGGAGGCGATTGCCACCTGAACCGTCAGTGCGGTGCCTTCCAGGATGCTGGGCAGGTAACCCTGTAGAAACATTGTGTTGCTCCGTCAAACAGCCTTGCGGCACGAAGGCTCCGCCACAGCCGGCTGGCCATGCGGTACCCGGTAACTGGTCAGGTCGGAAAAGGTTGGCCGCACCCTGTGCGATACAGGGCCACTAACAGCGCCGATGGGCTCATTCTGCGTGGTGGGTAGAGCACGGTTCTCCTTGCGGCATGCAGGCAGCACCCGGCGGCGGGGCGACTGACACGCATGCCATTTCTCGATCGGCACCCGGCCGGTCAGCCTGTCGGCTTTGTTATTGGTGCCCGGGTGCGAGGCGATCATTTCAGCAATCGCGGCGGGCGACAATCATGGCAAGCCCTGTTTGCTGCCATGCAGCAAAACTGTCATATCACCACATTACCCTTAAAAAACAGCAAGATGCATGCTTGACGCCGACACGTTTTGACAGCGGCGGCATGCCGCATTTGTACATCGATGTCACGTTTTGGAAATTTTGCCAGACCGGAATCGCGACAAATCATCAACAAACAGTCGTTTCGCCTACAGCCTGGAGCAGCTCACCGGCGTAGAACACTTGATGCTCCGGGGGGTGTTTGCAACATGGCACCGTAGCCAGTACCGGCGGGCTTCCAAGCACGCCACAACTGTCACGGCAGGGGTTTGCCCCTAAGTGTTAGCCCTTGTTTACACGAGGCTTACAAAAAAGCTTTACTTGATTTGATAAAACCTGAAATTTAATACCATAGTCATAGGAATGCGACTATGGTTGCATCGCGATGAGTCGTGCCAGCATGCTATCAATCACATGTTGCGTCGCAGCAACGTACAAAATAGACAACAGTTAGCCAGCCCTACCAAGCAGGAACAAGAATACATCGTTAAATCAGTTGATTAATAAACTGTCAGACAGTATTCATAGACCAGACAAGGCATGACCGCGCCAGCATTCCCCAGTGATGGAATGTCGCTTTTCTGTAAAAGCATTGCGCCGAATCAAGAGTCGTGCTTAATTACCAATTCAAACGCTCGTTCGAACTCAAGCCTCGCACGGGCGTTCGCTATCTGTGCTTTTTTTAAATTTTTCATTCAACCATTTGCAGAAAGGAAGACCATGCAAATCGCTATTGCCACCGAACGGCTGGCAGGTGAAAGCCGCGTGGCCGCCACACCGGAAACGGTGAAGAAGCTCGTCGCCATGGGTCACGCCGTGGTGGTCGAGTCCGGTGCCGGGCGGCATGCCGCGGTGCCCGATGCGGCTTATGTCGAGGCCGGCGCCACCCTGGCCGCCTCGCGCGCCGAAACACTGGCCCAGGGCGACATCGTGCTCACCGTACGCCCGCTGGAGGCTGCGGCCATTGCCGAGCTGAAGGACGGCGCGGTGCTGATCGGCCAGCTGGCGCCGTACCACAACGACACCTTCCCGCTGCTGGCAGCCAAGAAGGTATCCGCCTTCGCCATGGAGCTGCTGCCGCGCACCACCCGCGCGCAGAGCATGGACGTGCTGTCCAGCCAGAACAACATCGCCGGCTACCGCGCGGTGCTGCTGGCCACCCACTACTACCCGCGCTTCATGCCGATGCTGATGACCGCCGCCGGTACGGTGAAACCGGCCCGCGTACTGATCATGGGCGTGGGCGTGGCCGGGCTGCAGGCCATCGCCACGGCCAAACGCCTGGGCGCGGTGGTGGAGGCCACCGACGTGCGACCGTCCACCAAGGAACAGGTGGAGTCGCTGGGCGGCAAGTTCATCGAGGTGCCGATGTCGGAAGAAGAACGGCTGGCCAACGACGGCGTGTACGCCAAGGAGATGTCCGACTCCTACAAGCACCGCCAGGCGGAGCTGGTGGCCAAGCATGCTCGCGCGGCCGACATCATCATCACCACCGCGCTGATTCCGGGCAAGCCGGCGCCGACGCTGATCGGCGCCGACATCGTGGCGGCCATGAAGCCGGGCAGCGTGATCATCGACATCGCGGCGGAAGCCGGCGGCAACTGCGCACTGACGCAGAGCGGCGAGGTGATCACTACCGACAATGGCGTCACCATCGTCGGTACCACCAACCTGCCGGGCCTGGTGGCGGCCGATGCCTCCAGCCTGTACGCCAAGAACCTGTTCACCTTCCTCAGCCTGATGCTGACCAAGGAAGGCTTCACCCTCAATCTGGAAGACGAGCTGCTGGCCCACACCCTGGTGACCCACGCCGGCGACGTGCGCTTCCCTGCGGCCAACGTGGCCCCGGCTGCCAAGAAGGAGACCACCCATGGTTGATCCGTTCATCTCCAGCTTCACCATCTTCGTGCTGGCGGTATTCGTCGGCTACCACGTGGTGTGGAACGTCACCCCGGCACTGCATACCCCGCTGATGGCGGTGACCAATGCCATCTCCGGCATCATCATCGTCGGCGCCATGCTGCAGGTGGTGGACATCAACGGCAGCCAGCTCACCCTCACCTCGGTGCTGGGTGCAGTCGGCATCTTCCTGGCCAGCATCAACATCTTCGGTGGCTTCATGGTCACCCAGCGCATGCTCGACATGTTCAAGAAGAAGAAAAAGTAAGGACGCGACCATGGAAAACCTCTCTGCTCTGCTTTACCTCGTCGCCGCGGTGCTGTTCATCCTGGCGCTGAAGGGCCTGTCCTCGCCGGTGTCGGCGCTGCGCGGCAACCTGTACGGCGTCATCGGCATGCTGATCGCCGTGGTCACCACCTTCCTGATCATGGATAAGCCGGTACTGCTGCTGATGCTGGGCGCCATGGCCGCCGGTGCCGTCATCGGCGGCTGGAAAGCCAAGACGGTGGAAATGACCGGCATGCCGGAACTGGTGGCGGCGATGCACTCGCTGGTGGGTCTTAGCGCGGTGCTGATCGCAGTGGCGGCCATCTTCCATACTGGCGTGGAACACACCCCGGTACAGAAGATCGAGCTGTTCATCGGTGCCTTCATCGGCGCCATCACCTTCACCGCCTCGGTAGTGGCCTACGGCAAACTGTCCGGCAAGTTCGGCGCCAAGGCGGTGAACTTCAACGGCCAGCATCTGCTGAACCTGGTGCTGGCGCTGGGCATGGTCGGCTTCGGCATCGCCTACTTCCTCAGCGATAGCCACGCCGCCTTCCTTGCGATGGTGGCCATCGCGCTGGTGCTGGGCGTGACGCTGATCATCCCCATCGGCGGTGCCGACATGCCGGTCGTGGTATCGATGCTCAACAGCTACTCCGGCTGGGCGGCGGCGGGTATCGGCTTCACGCTGAACAACCCGGTGCTGATCATTGCCGGCGCCTGCGTCGGTGCCTCCGGTGCCATCCTGTCCTACATCATGTGCAAGGCGATGAACCGTTCCATCGTCAGCGTGCTGCTGGGCGGCTTCGGTGCCGAAGTGGCCGCCGGCGGCAGCGCCAGCAGCGGGCCGAAGAACCACAAATCCGGCTCCGCCGACGACGCCGCTTTCCTGATGGGCAACGCCGACAGCGTGATCATCGTGCCCGGCTACGGCCTGGCGGTATCGCGCGCCCAGCATGCGCTGCAGGAATTCGCCGAGCTGCTGCACGAAAAGGGCGTCAACGTGCGCTACGCCATCCACCCGGTGGCGGGCCGCATGCCGGGGCATATGAACGTGCTGCTGGCGGAAGCGGAAGTGCCGTACGAACAGGTGCAGGAGATGGAGGAGATCAACTCCGACTTCTCCAACACCGACGTGGTACTGGTGATCGGCGCCAACGACGTGGTGAACCCGGCGGCGCAGAAGGACAAGGCCAGCCCGATCTACGGCATGCCGATCCTGGAAGCGCACAAGGCACGCACGGTGATTGTGGTGAAACGCTCGATGAACGCCGGCTACGCTGGCCTCGACAACGAGCTGTTCTACCTGGACAAGACCATGATGGTGTTCGGCGACGCCAAGAAGGTGGTGGAAGACCTGGTGAAAGCAGTGGCGCACTAGCCACACAGCGCAGTTTCACCTCGACAACGGCCCCGCTTGGGGCCGTTTTTGTTGGCCGCAGCAACGCTATTTGACGGTCTGTCACCGTGTTCACAATGCTTAACCATGCCGTAATTGACGATGGCATGACCGGCTGGTTACTCTTGCGCCCCGCTGCCCGTACCCGGGCAGGGAATGATCTGCGGCCTTATCAGGCCACATGTACCAGGAAACCCCATGAGCTTGCGTAACACCTCACTGCTGATTACTACCGCCCTGCTGGCCGCCTGCGCCAGCGCCACCCCGCAACCCGACGGCCTCTGGAAAAGCCACGGCCAGGATGGGAAACCACCGCTGGAGCTGGAGTTCAAGGCTGGCAGCCTGTCGGTGAGTGGTGGCTGCAACCGTCTGTTCGGTACCGCGCGGGTGGAAAACGGCGTGCTGGTGGTGGATCAGCTGGCCAGCACCATGATGGCCTGCGACCCGGTAACCATGGCGCGCGATCGCGAACTGGCGCAGCTGCTGGGCAGCCGGCCGCCGGTGCAGCGTGAAGGCGACCGCCTGCTGGTGGGCAAACCCGGGCAGCAGCTGGTACTGCAGCAGCAGGAAGACCTGTCCGCAGCTCCTACCCGGCTGATCTACGTCGCAGCCGAACGCAAGCCGTGCAGCGGCGTAGCACGGATGATGTGCCTGCAGGTACGGGAGGAAGCATCCCAGCCCTGGCAGCTGCACTACGGCGAGATCGAAGGCTTCCAACCCCAGCCCGGCATCGCCTACCGCCTGCGCATCAAGGAAGTGAAAGTGCCGAATCCGCCAGCCGATGCACCGTCGCTGCGCTGGGTGCTGGACATGGTGGTGGAGCAGCAGCTGGTACAGCCGTAAGCGCAATCCACGCCATAAAACAATGCGGCCAACCTGCAAAGGTTGGCCGCATTGTTTTATGGACCGTATAGAATCAGCGCCGCGCGATCAGCACGATACCGGCACCAATCAACAGCATGCCCAGCAGCTCGTCCTGCCGCGGCCATTCGCCCAGGCTGTAGGCAGCCATGCCCACCGCCAGCACCGGGATCACCAGCGAATTGAAACTGAGGGTGGAGGCCGGCAGGCGGCGCAGCAGCCACAGCCAGGCCAGCCAGCCCACTGCGCTGGAGAACACGCCGGAGTACACCATGCCCAGCACGAAGGCCGGTGACCAATGGATGCCGGAAAAATCGGCAAACGGCAGCAGCAGCAACATCGGCAACAACGCCACCAGCGCCTGCCAGCCGGAAAAATTCAGGCTGTCCAGCTGTCCGCGCTGGGTGGCGCGCTTGGACAGCACCGAGCCCAGCGCCCAGAACAGGCCGGCCAGCACCGCGCACAGCATCGGCAGCATGCCGCCGTGCAGCTGCCACGGCGCCACGATCAGCATCAGCCCGGCAAAGCCGGCGGCCATCGCCCACCGCGCATTCCGCGAAAACGGCTCGGCCAGCAGCCAGCGCGACAGCAACGCCACCCAGAACGGCATGGTGAACACCAGCACCGAGGTGCGCCCGGCGGCACCAGCCACCAGTGCCAGCGTTACCGCCAGGCCGTACAGAAAGTTGCTGGACAGCCCCACCTGGCAGACATCGCGCAAGCGCTGTGGACGGATACCGTGGCCGCGCGCCAGCAGCACGCCGAACAGCGTCACACTGCCGATAGCGGTGCGAATGATCAGATGGGTGATCGGCGTGGCTGCCTGCAGCGTCACCTTCATCACCACGTAGTTGTACGCCCACATGGTGACCAGCCCGGCAAACAGCGCGTAAGGCAGCCAGCGGCTGGCGGCCAGGTTGGCAGAAAGGTTGGCCGCCAGGCGGCGGGCGGGGTTGAGGGTGCTCATGTGGCGGCTCCGGTGGCGGGCATGCGCCCGATGCGATGCTCACAGTGTAGAAAGCCCGCCGTTACCACCTGCTGCGTTATCATGCACCAGACTGCAGCCAAGCTGCATTTCAATACATTTCAACGCAGGAATCCTGACATGCTGGATGCTTACGATCGCAAACTGCTGGCACTACTGCAAGAAGATGCGCGCCAGACCCACGACCAGCTGGCCGAGGCGGTAAGCCTGTCGCCCACCGCCGTCACCCGCCGCCTGAAGCGGCTGCGTAGCGAAGGCCTGATCCAGCGCGAGGTGGCACTGGTGGACCCGGCGCTGTTCGGCCGCAGCCTGCGCCTGGTGGTGAACGTGATGATGCAGCGCGCTCAGGCGCCGCTGGTGGATGCCTTCAAGGCGGCGATGGAGGCGGCGCCGGAGGTGATGGAGTGTTACAACGTCACCGGCCGCCCGGATTTCGTGCTGATCGTGCTGGTGCGCGACATGGGCGACTACGAACGCTTCGCCCGCGCCCACCTGATGAACAACCCGCACGTGCGCGAGTTCGAATCGCTGGTGGTGATCAACACCTGCAAATACCGCACTGCGGTGCCGCAGGACGACAGCGGACAGCCATGAATGCGTAGCCCGGATAAGCCGCACGCGCATCCGGGAACATTGGCACCACTCCCCGGATGCGCGTGCGGCTTATCCGGGCTACGGGAACCACCCGCAAAGCGGTCAAGCACAACAGCCATGCGGCCAACCCGCAAAGGTTGGCCGCAAGCGTATCGGGGGGCGGTTGACGCTCAGCTTTCGTGCAGCAATGCGTGCTCGATCTCGGAAAACGCGCGCGGCACGCGCAGGAAATTCAGCGAGATGCCCAGCCGGCGGGCGATGGTGGAGGTGGAGAACAGCCCGCAGATTTCCAGGTGGCCGCTGGCCTCGTTCTTTTCCACTACCAGCGCGTGCTGGCGACCTTGCTCTTTCAGCGTGGCCACGATATGGCCGACGCTGGCATGCGACACATCCGCCATGGTCAGCGCTTCCAGCCCGGCACGTGGCGTCATCACATCGGACACCAGCAGCTCCTTGCGCTGCTTGCCGCGCTCCTGGATGCACTTCACCGGACGCTCGCCCAGTACATCGCTGGCGGTAAGCAGGCCGGTAAAGGCGTCAGCGGAGTTGCTGACGAACAGCAGGCGAATACCATGGCTCACCATGCGGGCATGCGCCTCTTCCAGCGGCGCATCTTCGTGGATGCTGATCGGGTCGATGACGCGCAGATCGGTCATCACCTCGGCAGCCGGGCTATTCAGGGAAAGCGGGCGCTGCGGACGTTGTTCGACATGAATGAGGTCGGTAGTGACAGGCAGGGCGATGCCGGGCAGGGCGTGGTAATCCATGATTGGGGCTCCTGATTGCCGGGTGGCGGCCGAACGGCGGCACCCGCGTTGTACTTTTTTCCGGCCATGGGGGCGGGCCGGTTCACTGCCGGGCAGCGCGGCACACCCCTTCGCCGGCCCGACTCTTCCATCTAAGCACGCTGCGGCGCGGCTTGCAGCCATTTCGTGTAACGGTATTTACCCAAATCAACCTTTTGCTGCGGCGGCCTCCCCCTTATGGCGTATCGGCAAGCAGCAGCCCACTGATTAGACTGGGATTTTCTGCTGCGGAGTCCGCCATGCTTCCGATTACCGATTTTGCCAGCCTGCTGGCCGCCGCCCGCGCCCAGCCAGTGCCGCAGCGTCTGCTGTTTGCTTTCTGCAACCGCCGCCTGCACGACGACCATACCCCGGCCGAAGCCGAGCGCTTTGCCGCCGGCGAAGGTGGCATCCTGCTGCCGGCGCTGTGCGTGGATAAATCGGTGCTGGAACTGGGGGATTTCGCCAGCCTGGCGACGCAGGCCGACAGCCTGGATGCCAGTTGGCAGGTGGTATTCGTGGCCGCCATCGACGACAGCGGCAGCCAGGATGCCGATGCGCCGCTCAAGCGCATGGTGCAGACCATCCAGACCGGTGGCGACGTTGGCCGCTATCTGGCGTTCAATCGTCAGGGCGAGTTGCTACAGTTCCTGTAAGCAAAAAAATCCGCCCCGAAGGGCGGCGCAAGGATGGAGTATTGACGATGAAACAACCGGCTGCGCCCGCAGCCGGCGGCGGGGAGTCAGCCCGCCATCACAGCCTCGACTTCGTCGGCGGTACGGGCGATGGGCTCGCCCAGCACCCGGCTGCCAGTGCTGGTAACCAGCACGTCATCCTCGATGCGGATGCCGCCGAAGTCGCGGTATTCGTTGAATTTCGCATAGTTGATCAGCCCGGCGTGGCGGCCTTCTGCCTGCCAGGCGGCGATCAGCGCCGGGATGAAATAGATGCCCGGCTCCACGGTAATCACCATGCCAGCCTTGAGCGACTTGCCGAGGCGTAGATAGCCCAGGCCGAACAGCGGACTGCGCACCACTTCGTCGCCATAGCCCACCAGATCCTCGCCCAGGCCTTCCATGTCGTGCACGTCCATGCCGATCTGGTGCCCCAGGCCATGCGGGAAGGCAATGGCGTAGGCGCCACTGTCCACGATCTCGTCGGCATCGCCACTAAAGAAGCCCAGCGCCGTCATGCGCTGCACCATGACCTTTGCGGCCAACTTGTGGATGTCCAGGTAGCGCACACCAGGACGCACCGCATCGATGGCGGCCTGCTGCATCGCCAGCACGGTATCGTACAGTTCGCGCTGGCGCGGGCTGAACTTGCCGCCCACCGGAATGGTACGGGTGATGTCGCTGGCGTAGCCGCCGGCGGAGTTGGCGCCGGTGTCGTTAACCACCAGGTCGCCGGCTTGCAGCAGCTGGTCGTGATGATGGTTGTGCAGCACCTCGCCACGGCGCGAAAAGATGCTGGGGTAGGCCAGTTGCAGGTCATGGCGGCGCACGATGCCTTCCATTTCGCCGACAACAGCATGCTCCACCACCCCCGGTTTGGCGGCGCGCATGGCGGCCAGGTGCATGTCGCGGGTGATGCGCAGCGCCGCTTCCATCTCGGCAATCTCTTCCTCGCCCTTGATCTCGCGCAGGCTCACCACGGCACGGGTCAGCGCGGTGCTGTAGCCGGCGCGGGCGGCATCCGGGTCACGGCGCAGCAGGCGCGCCAGCTCCAGCACGCTCTCGCCACGGTAGGGCTGCAGGTAATGCACCACTCGGCCGGCGGCCTGCGCGGTGGCCAGCACATCTGCCAGCGCGGCATACGGCTGGCTGCGGCCAACCTTTACCTGCGCGGCACGCTCGGCCAGTGTCGGCAGCTCGCCGGTCCACACGATGTCGGCCACCTCCGGATCATTGCCGAACAGCGTGGTGTCGCCAGTAGCGGTATCGATCACCCCAGCCAGACCCGGCTCGTTCAGCCCGAAAAAGTAGCGAAACGAGCTGTCCTGCACGAAGGGGAAGATGTTGTCGCGATAGTTCATCGGCGAATCAACATTGCCCAGCAGCAGCAACAGGCTGTCCGGCAGCAGCGCAGCCAGACGCTGGCGGCGTTGCAGATAGATATCAGGCTGGAACATGGCGGCTTCCTCGGTGGGCGGGAAAGAGCGCATTTTTGTATACAATCGCCCATCTTGTATAGCAAAACCCCGCCAGGTCCGGGCAGACGCGGCGGAGGTGTGGTGATTCTGTTGCAGCAGCTGGGCAGCTGTTCGTTTAACGAACTTCTGCTGCGGCTTTCACTCTGCGGCCAACCCTGGGCTGCCAGCGCAGGATCAGCCCGGCAGCCACGCCGGCCAGCAGCGCCCACAGCGGCGCGCCGATGCCGGCGATGGTAACGCCGGATGCCGCCACCACGAAGGTGAGCAGCGCGGCTTCGCGGTGGGTGTCATTGGTCAGCGCGGCGGTCAGCGACGAGGCCAGGGTGCCGAACAGCGCCAGCGCTGCCGCCGCCATCACCAGCGCCTTGGGCAGGATCAGCAGCACGGCCACCAGTGCGCCGCCCAGCAAGGCCACCAGCAAATAGCATACCGCCGCCACCATGCCGGCCTTCCAGCGCTGCGCGCGCTCCGGATGCGCCTCCGGGCCGGTACACATCGCGGCGGTAATCGCCGCCAGCACCACGCCATGGCAACCGAACGGCGCCAGCAGGGTGGAAACCGCGCCCAGCACGCTTACCGGCACCCGCGCCGGGATGTCGTAGCCGTCATTCTTCAGCACCGCCATACCCGGCAGGAACTGCCCGGTCAGCGCTACCAGCGCCAGCGGCAGGGCGATGTTGGTGATGCCAGCCAGGCTGAACACCGGCGTGGTCCACAGCGGGCCGCTGGCACCACTCACCAGGCTGGGCGCTGCCACGAAGCCGCCCTGCAGCAGCAACAGACCGCAACCCAGCAGCAGCGCACCCATCAGCGCGTAGCGCGGCCACAGCCGGCGGCCAATAAAGAAGGCGATGGCCATCGGCAGCACCAGCGCGGTCTGATCACGCATTGCCGGTACCAGCTCCACCACGAAGCGGAACAGGATGCCGGCCAGCAGCCCTGCGGCCAACGCCGGCGGGAAGCGCTTCATCAGCGCGTCGAACGCGCCGGTGACGCCGATCAGCCACACCGACAGACCAGCCAGCAGGAAGCCACCCACCGCCTCCGGGTAGCTGACTGTGGGCAGCGCCGCCAGCAGCACCGCTGCGCCCGGCGTGGACCAGGCGGTGATGATGGGCATGCGCCATTTCCACGACAGCCACAGCCCGGCAATGCCGGAGCCGAACGATACCGCCCACATCCACGATGCCAGCTCTGCCGGGCTGAGCCCGGCCTGCTGCGCGGCGTGGACGATGATTAAAAAAGGGCCGGTGTAGCCCACCGCAATGGTGAGTACACCGGCGATCAGGGTAGAGGGAGGCAGCTGCTTGAGCATGGTGGGGGCCGAAATGTTGGCCGCAGAAGCGGCGAATGGTCACAGCATAGGGGCAAGCGCCGTGGTGCGCCTGCCACAACCGGCTATAACAGGCTGGCACTGTTATGCCCTGTTATATATAACAGCAGGATGACTAGCTCCCACCTGCCCCGCTACCAGCAGATCGCCGCCGAGTTGGCCGCACAGCTGGACAATGGCGACTACCCGCCCGGCAGCCGCCTGCCGGCGGTGCGCCAGCTGGCCGCCCGCCATGGCGTCAACAATCTCACCGCGCTGGCCGCCTACCGGCTGCTGGAACAGCAGCACAAGGTTGAAGCCCGCGCGCGCGCCGGCTTTTTTGCACCGCAGCCAATCGGCCAATCCACCACCAGCCATGCCAGCGCACAGCCGCTGCCCTCCGCCGCCGCGCTGGTGGACCTCAACAGCCGCATGTCCACCCTGCTGCTGCTGGCCGATGACCGCATCCCGCTGCAGCTGCACATGGCCGAGGCGGCACCGGCGCTGTATCCGTCCAGCGAGCTGGCGCGACGGCTGCAGCAGACACTGGCGCGCCAGCCGGAGCTGATCGGCGCCCACCTGCCGGGCAACACCCAGCGCCGGCTCACCATCGCGCTGCAGCAGCTGGCCCAGCAACGCGGTATGGCGCTGCGTGCCGACGGCATCCTGCCCTGCCACGGCATTACCGAAGGCATCAGCCTGGCGCTGCGCCACCTCACCCGCCCCGGCGACACCGTGGCGGTGGAAACCCCGGTGTATTTCGGCCTGCTACAAACGCTGCAGGGGCTGGGGTTGAAAGCGCTGGAGATTCCATGCACGCCGGACCAGGGTATCTCGCTACCGGCGCTGGAGTTTGCGCTGCGCCACGGACCGCCAGTGCGGTGCCTGGTGTGCGTACCGAACTTCCAGAACCCCACCGGCGGGCTGATGCCGGACGACAGTAAGCGCGCGCTGCTGCAGCTGGCACGCCGCCACGACATCAGCATCATTGAGGATGACGTGTTCGGCGACCTGTATTACGGCAACGAGCGCCCTACGCCGATCAAGGCCTGGGATCGTGATGGCGAGGTGATCTACTGCTCGTCGTTTACCAAGAGCTACGCGCCATCGTTCCGCCTAGGCTGGGTTGCCGGCGGCCGCCACCACGAGGCGCTGGCGCGACTGCAGGCCAGCAGCACGCTGGCGGTGTCGCCGCTGCTGCAGGCGGTATTGGCCGACGTACTGGAGAGCGGCGATTACCAGCGCACCAGCCAGCGCATCCGCCAGCAGTTGGCCGCACAGATGCATGCCACCGCCGATGCGGTGCTGCGTCACTTCCCCAGGGGCACGCGCGTGCGCAAGCCCCTGGGTGGCATGCTGCTGTGGGTGGAATGCCCGGAAGGCAGCGATACCAATCAGTTGCTGCAGCAGGCGCTGCATGAGGGCATCAGCTTTGCCCCTGGCCTGGTGTTTTCCGCCGAGCCACGCTTCGGCCACTGCCTGCGCATCAGCTGCGGCCAACCTTTCACCCCGCAGCTTGATGCCGCGCTGACCACGCTGGGGAGGCTGCTTTCGATACAGCTTGTCTATTGAAAGCGATGTCCCGTCTGCCAGCATTGCAATCCGCACAGCGGTGATACACTGACAGACCACGTCATTCAGCACGCGAACATCATGAGATCTGCCCAGAGCCTGCCGCCCGATGCCCTGCTCGCCTTCGATGCCCTGGCCCGCTGCCTCAGCTTTACCGCTGCCGCCAACGACCTTGGCTGTGCCAAGAGCCGCGTCAGCCAGCTGGTGAAGGAACTGGAACAGGAACTGGGCACCGTACTGGTACTGCGCAACACCCGCCGCGTGGTGTTGACCGAAAGCGGTCAGCGCCTGGCCGCGCATGCTGCCAAGCTGCGCTTGCTGCTGGCCGGCATCCGCACCGACATCGAAGAGAGCAAGGACAAGGTAGAGGGCCTGCTGCGCATCGGCTGTTCCGCCGGCCTGGCGCAGGAACTGGTAGGCCCGCTGCTGGGCGGGCTGATCGCCGACTACCCGGAGCTGCAGGTGGAACTGCAAGTGGAAAACCGCGTGGTGGACCCGGTAAGCGAAGGGCTGGATTTCAGCTTCCGCACCCGCAATGTACACGACGACCGCCTGGTGGCACGCCCGGTGGGCCTGGTATGGGAAAAGCTGTACGCCGCGCCGGCGTACCTGGCGCGCCAGGGCACACCACAAACCCCGGAGCAACTGCCGCAGCACCAGCTGATCAGCAACCGCTACTACACCGACAGCGGCCGTGAATGGCGGCTGGAATACCGCGACCAGCCACTCACCCTCAAGCTGCGTCCCAGCCTGGTAGTGGACCACTACGCGGTGGTCTCCAACATCCTGCAGGAGGGCCACGGCATCGGCCTGTTGCCCAGCTACATGGGGCAACCACTGGTGGAAAAAGGGCTGCTGGCCGAAGTATTGCCGGAGTGGCGAGCCGCCGGCTGGCCGGTATTTCTGGTGTTCGCCTACCACCAGCCGCTGCCGCGCAAATATCAGGCGTTCATGAGCTACATCGTGCCGCGGCTGCAGACCGCGCTGGCCAGCGTTTGACCCAAGCCAAGGCCCGGCCACAACCTCGCTGCTACAGTCTGCGCTTTCAGTATTCGCGGAGCGCAGCATGATGGAGCATGTGGACATCTTTATCGTTGGCGGCGGCATGGTCGGTACCGCCATCGCGGCACGGCTGGGTGGCAGCGGCTTGCGCATCGCGGTACTGGAGCAAACCCCGCCAGCGGCGTTCGATGCCGCCAGCGCGCCGGATCTGCGGGTATCCGCGCTCAGCCCCGCCTCCATCCGCTTGCTGCAGGACATCGGTGCCTGGCAACACATCAGCGCCATGCGCACCGCGCCCTACCAGCGCATGCAGGTATGGGAGCAGAAGCTGGAAGATGGCACCCTGTTCGATGCCTCCGAGATCGGTGCGGCCAACCTCGGCCACATCGTGGAAAACCGCATCGTGCAACTGGGCTGCACCGCGGCATTAGCGACGCACGACAATATCGAGCTGATTTGCCCGGACGAAATCCGTGATCTGCAGATCCGCGACGGCATCAGCCAGCTGACACTGAAAAGTGGCCGCAGCTTCACTACCCGGCTGCTGATCGGTGCCGATGGCGCCCGCTCCCGCGTGCGGGAGGCCGCCGCCATTGGCCTCAACAGTCATGAATACCCGATGCACGCCTTTGTTGCTACTGTCGCCATCCACGGCGGCGAGCGCGACATCACCTGGCAACGCTTCACGCCGGAAGGCCCGCAATCGTTGCTGCCATTGCCCGGCGACTATGCTTCCCTGGTGTGGTACCGCCCGGCCGCGCTGGTTCAGCAGCTGCAGCAACTGGACGATGCCACGCTGATCGCGGCCTTCCGCGCCGAATTCCCCGACAAACTGCCCGACATCAGCGCGATCGTGTCACGCGGCAGCTTCCCGCTGATCCGCCGCCATGCACAGGACTACGTGCGCAACGGCATCGCGCTGGCCGGTGATGCCGCCCATACCATCCACCCGCTGGCTGGCCAGGGCGTCAACCTCGGCTTCCAGGACGTGGCGGCGCTATGCGAGGTGCTGCTGGCTGCACAGCAGCATGGCGAGGACATCGGCAGCCTGCCGGTGCTGCGCCGTTACCAGCGCCGCCGCGAACTGGCCAACCACGCCATGCAGCGGTTGATGGATCTGTTCTGCTACGGCTTCAGCAATGACATCGCCCCGCTACGCTTCGCCCGCAATCTTGGCTTGAAACTGGCCAACCGCGGCGGGCCGCTGAAGAAGGAAGTAGTCCGCTACGCGCTGGGCCTGCATACGCCGGAGCAGCTGTTGGCGCCACCTTTGCGGCTGTTCGCTGCACGTTAACTACAGATAGTGAAAATACCAAAGCCCGCATGCGCGGGCTTTTTGCTTGATCGCGTTTCAGTGTGCGGCCAACGTTGGCCACAGGGGGCGGTCAGGCAGGCATGCGCCTGGTGTGCAGGCTACAAAGCACAAAGCCCAGCTCGTCTGAGCTGGGCTTCTTGTGGGGGAGTCTGGCGGTGTCCTACTTTCACACGGGTATCCGCACTATCATCGGCGCTGAGGCGTT
>NZ_JBHRYH010000023.1:0-69910 GCF_042648905.1 Vogesella amnigena
GCTTCCAAAACAACGGCGGGGGCGTGAATGCCCCCGCGTTGTGAAAAAGCTGCCATCCCGTTACCCAACCAAACAGGTTCGATCTGCTAAGTGAACGGCATTAGGAGCATGCTCCGGCTTTTTTATGGCTTGCAACCAAGCTTACTTGGCGAATCGGCCGGCAGTCTGCGCCACGCGGGCGCCGAACAGGCGGGCGGACTCGAGGTCGGATGCATCCGGGGTGACCTCGGCCGGCGCGTTGTCGGTGCGGGTCATCAGGCCCAGCGAGCTGCCGTAGCGGTTGATCTGCGTACCGGTAACTCCGCCCGGCAACAGGCCGGTACCCACCCAGATCATGCTGTGCTGGGCAGCAAAGATCGACAGCTGCTGCAGGGTATTGAGCTTGTCACCGCTGGGGCTGTTGGATACGGTAAAACCGGCTGCGATCTTGTCTTTCCAGCCCTGGGTGTACCAGATCTTGGAACTGGCATCCATGAAGGCCTTGAAGCCGGCGGACACACTGCCCATGTAAGTCGGCGCGCCAAAGATGATGGCGTCGAATGCCAGCAACTCTTCCAGGCGCTCGCTGGCATCCTCGGCATTGAACAGTGCGACTTCGGCGAATTCGCGCGCACCGGCAGCGACTTCTTCCGCCACCTTGGCGGTATGGCCATAACCACTGTGATACACCACGGCAAGCTTGGTACTCATTCAATAATCCTTATATAACGATAGAACGAAGGCATAGCTGGCTTGCGGCCAACACGGAACCCACACGGCAATGCTGGCTTTAATTCAAAAAAACTGGATGCCGCACCAGTCGCCACACAAGCGGCAATCTGGCTAGCATCCTTGCCAAAAACCACTGTTGCGCAGTATAAAAACGTGCCTTCCGTATTCACAGCAGAACATTTTGATTTTTATTTTCAGAAAATCTGACAATGAAATTGACCCTTGATTCCCTGATGGTGCTGGATGCCATCGACCGTCGTGGCAGCTTTGCCGCTGCGGCCGAGGAGCTGTACCGCGTGCCATCTGCCATTACCTACAGCGTGCAGAAGCTGGAACAGGACCTGAATGTGCAGCTGTTCGACCGCAGTGGGCACAAGGCCAGGCTGACCTCGGCCGGAGAGCTGCTGCTGAAGGAGGGCCGCACGCTGCTGGATTCCGCGGCAATGGTGGAAAGCCGGGTCAAGACCCATGCCACCGGCTGGGAAGGTCAGCTGCGCATCGCCATGTCCGATCTGCTGCGTTTCGACGACATGCTGCAACTGGTCAGCGAATTCGACGCCCTGGGCGCCGATACCGAGTTGCGGCTGAGTCGCGAGGTGTTCGGCGGCACCTGGGACGCGCTGGTGGACAACCGTGCCGACCTGGTGATCGGCGCCACCGAAAACAGCCAGGGCGGCGTGTTTCACAGCAAGCCGATGGGCAAGGTGCAGTTCGTGTTTTGCGTGGCGCCGGACCACCCGCTGGCCGGCATGGAAGAGCCGATTCCGCAGCATGTGGTGCGCCGCTACCGGGTAGCGGTGGCTGCCGACACCTCGCGCAACCTGCCACCGCGCAGCATCTCGATACAGGAAGGTCAGCCACGGCTGACGGTGGCCAGCGTGGAGGACAAGATCGCCGCCCAGCGCGCCGGCCTGGGTATCGGCTATCTGCCGCTTTGCCGTATCCACGAGGATCTGGCCAGCGGGCGGCTGGTACTCAAGGAAGTAGAGGAAAAGCGCTCGCAGGTAGCGCTGCATTACGCCTGGAAGGAAAGCCAGCCCGGCCAGGCGCTAAGCTGGTTCATCAAGCGTCTGCAAAGCTTCGACTGGCACCTCAACTGACGTCAATGGCCAGCGACTCCAACTACCGTCATGCCCTGCTGCAGCGCCTGTCCGGCACTGCGCTGACGGTACGTGCCCCGGCTCGCAGCCACTGCCTGCTATGGCAGCAGCTGCGCATCCACTGCGGCACCATGCCGCTGGCAAAGCCCCCGCGCCTGCGGCCGGATCTGGAAATCAACAGCCCGTGGCAACCTCCAGCGGGAAATGGCGGCTTTGCGCTGCTGGTGGCCGGTAGCCGCCCCGCCCTGGAGCAGGCGCAGCCCTTGCTGGATGCGCTGGCGGTACAGCCTGGCGCCTGGTTGTACTGCGGGCCGCTGGGCGCCGCCAGTTTCTGCCGCCGGGTATTCGATGTGCTGTTCTACCTCACCGGCCCGCTACTGCTGCAACAAGCGCCGGGCAGCAGCCAGCCGCTAGACTGGCCCGCCCTGCTGCAACAGCAACAGCAATTGCTTACCCAGTTGGCCGCACTCTGCCGCGACTACCTGCAACAACAGGGAGCGGTAGCGATTGGCGAAGCAGAACAATGGCAGCTGCTTGCCGAATTCCAGCAGCCGCCTGCGCAGCAACAGCACTTTGCCCTCAATCTGGCGCAGTTGCTGCTGCTGGCCAACAATCTTGGCGAGAATGCGCGCCAGTTGCTGGAAACGGCCCTGGCCAGCATGCGCGCCCAGGCCTGAGACAAACGACAAAAAAGCCCGCCGAAGCGGGCTTTTTCATGACGACGATGGCAATCAGGCTGCCGGAGTCGCGGCCTTGCGTGCACGGCTGACAGCAGCAGTGGCAGCATTGGCGGAGGTTTTGGCGGCTTCCACGCTGGCTTCGGCGAAATCGCTGCCAACTTTCTTGGCGGTCTTGGACGCGGTTTCGAAAGCGGCATTGCCGGAGTTCACCAGGTTCTTCAGCACCTGCACGGCGGATTCGGAACCAGCCGGAGCGTGCTTGGCCAGACGGTCCAGCGCTTCCAGCACTTGCTTGTTGGTTTCGGCAACCTGCTCTTCCACGAAGGAAGTCAGCTCGGTCTGGGTAGCCACGGTGGCATCGTACACTTCACGAGCGGTAGCCAGAGTCTTGTCCAGATTCGGCTGCACCAGGCCTGCCTGGAATTCGGCCAGGCTCTTCGGATCCTTGATGCCGGTCAGCTGTTTCACGGTTTCAGCGTTTTCAGCCAGCACCTTGCGGGTGATTTCCAGCTGCAGGCTGGTCAGGCGTTCGGCGCTGGCCAGCATGATGGACGACAGACGAACGGCTTTGTCGAACTGGGCCTGACCGAAAGCGGACAATTCTTGTACGTTGGTAAACATGGAGTTAATCCTTTTCAGTTAATGAGAACTCAGCAGCAAAACCGTTGGTTCCTAATCGTTATACCTGCATGTTGCGTCGCAACAATTCGCATCATATATTGCAGCGCAGCAATGTCAAGTAGATTAGCAGCAACGGCGACCTAAGTGACTATTTTTGCAACAGCTTTGCCAACTCTGCAGCCTGCTGATGACAGCACCATGACAAACACCGCAATGTTGCTACGCAGTAGCGCGGCACTGTCGCGAAGCACGCAGTCGCGCGGATATGGCAACGATATGGATAAAACCGGCCGGGTCGCGTTGAAAGCACCAGGGCAAAGCTATACACTCGCCGTCATAAATTAAATCTATCTGTTAGCGAATTCCCACAATGAGCCACGCGGCCAACCTTTTTGATATCAAATCCGCCAGCCTGGACCTGCTGGCCATCCTGCTGCGCAGCAGCGACTGCGATGCACTGGCCGCCGCACTGGAGACCCGCTTTGGCAGCAAGGTGGACAGTAGCCAGAGCGAAGCCTTCCTGCTGGACCTGGACAGCATCGAGCAGCCTCTGACACTGGATCTGGCCCGCATCTGCGCACTGTTTCGCGCCAAGGGCATCGTGATCATCGCGCTGCGCCACCGCCAGCATGCAGTGGCGGCGCTGGCGCGCCAGCATGGCCTGGCTTTTGTCAGCAGCACCAGCAGCCCGCGCCAGAGCGAGTTGCCGATGGAAGCCCCGCCCCCCACTGCCACGGCAGCCCCGGAGACCGCCCCGCTAGCGGCCAATACCATGGTGATCGACCGCCCGGTACGTGCCGGCCAGCAGATCTACGCCAAGGGTGGCGACCTGGTGGTACTGGCCATGGTCAATGTCGGCGCCGAACTGATCGCCGATGGCAGCATCCATGTCTATGCCCCGCTGCGCGGCCGTGCGCTGGCCGGCGCCCGCGGCAACACACAGGCCCGTATCTTCGTGCAGAGCATGGAGGCCGAACTGGTCTCCATCGCCGGTGTGTACCGCACCATCGAACAGGCCCTGCCCGACAGCATCCAGGGCAAACCGGCACAGATTTACCTTGAGAACGAGCGCCTCGTGATGAGCGCGCTCGGTGCATAAGAACTCGCAAGTTAAGGAATCACCATCGTGGCAAAAATCATTGTTATTACTTCCGGCAAGGGCGGCGTAGGCAAGACCACCACCAGCGCCAGCTTTTCCTCTGGCCTGGCGCTGCGCGGTCACAAGACCGTGGTGATCGACTTTGACGTCGGCCTGCGCAACCTGGACCTGATCATGGGCTGCGAGCGCCGCGTGGTATATGACCTGATCAACGTGATCAATGGCGAAGCCAGCCTCAACCAGACCCTGATCAAGGACAAGCACTGCGACAACCTGTTCGTGATCCCGGCCTCGCAGACCCGCGACAAGGACTCGCTGACCGAGGAAGGCGTGGAGAAGGTACTGAAGGAGCTGGCCGACATGGGCTTCGAGTACATCATCTGCGACTCGCCGGCCGGTATCGAGAAAGGTGCGCTGCTGGCGCTGCTGTTCGCCGACGAGGCCATCGTGGTCACCAACCCGGAAGTTTCCTCGGTGCGCGACTCCGACCGCATCCTCGGCATTCTCGCTTCCAAATCGCGCCGCGCCATCGAAGGCCGCGAGCCGGTGAAGGAGCATCTGCTGCTGACCCGCTATGCACCGGGCCGCGTGGAAAAAGGCGAAATGCTGTCGGTGGATGACGTGAAGGAAATCCTGCGCGTCAACCTGATCGGCGTGATCCCGGAATCGCAGGCCATCCTGCAGGCTTCCAACTCCGGTACCCCGGTAATTCACCAGAAAGGTACCGACGCCGCTGAAGCCTATGGCGATGTGGTAGCGCGTTTCCTGGGCGAAACCCGCCCGATGCGCTTCCTCGAAGCCGAGAAAGTCGGTTTCCTCAAGCGTCTGTTCGGAGGCTAAGCCATGTCCCTCATCGATATGCTGTTTGGCAAACGCCAGAAAACCGCCTCCATCGCCCGCGAACGGCTGCAGATCATCCTGGCGCACGAGCGCAACGGCCGCAGCGCCCCGGACTATCTGCCGGCACTGCAGCGCGAACTGATGGAAGTGATCTCCAAGTACGTGGCGGTAAACCTGGACGACATCAAGGTACAGGTGGAGCGTCAGGACGACTTCGAAGTACTGGAAGTCAACATCGTGCTGCCGGAGCACCAGCGCTGACATCATGACCCTGACCGAATTGCGTTACATCGTGGCCGTGGCGCGGGAGCGCCATTTCGGCCGCGCCGCCCAGAGCTGCTTTGTCAGCCAGCCCACGCTGTCCATTGCCATCAAGAAACTGGAAGACGAACTGGGGGTGACCCTGTTCGAGCGTGGCGGTCAGGAAGTGGCGGTCACCGAGATCGGCGAGCGCATCATCGAGCAGTCGCAGCGCGTGCTGGAAGAAGCCGAACTGGTGAAACGCCTGGCCGGCGAGCACCAGAACGAGCTGGCCGGGCCGCTGAAACTGGGGGTGATCTTCACCATCAGCCCCTATCTGCTGCCCAGGCTGATTCCGGCACTGCGCATCCTGGCGCCGGACATGCCGCTGATCCTGGAAGAAAACTACACCGCGCGGCTGGCTGAGATGCTCAAGCGCGGCGAGGTGGACGCCATTATCGTGGCCGACCCGTTCGAAGAACCGGGCACCGAAGCCTACCCGCTGTACGACGAGAAATTCGTGGTGGCCACGCCCAAGGGGCATGAGTGGGAGAAGCGCAAGCTGGTGCGCCCGGAAGAGCTGCGCGACCAGAGCGTGCTGCTGCTGGCGCAGGGCAACTGCTTCCGCGACCAGGTGCTGCAGGCCTGCAACGAGGTGAGCAACCGCCAGCACCAGTCCGGCAGCCTGGCATCCATGGTGCAGGGCAGCTCGCTCAACACCATCCGCCACATGGTGGCCAGCGGCATGGGCATCACCGTGCTGCCGCAAACCTCGGTAGCGCCTGGCGACGAGAATCTGCTGTCGGTGATTCCGTTTGCCGAGCCGGCGCCACAGCGCCGCGTGTTGCTGGTGACCCGTCGGCAGTTCTTCCGCAAGAAGGCAATCCAGACCCTGCAGCAGGCGGTGTTCCGCTCCGGGTTGGGTGGCGTGACCATGCTGGAGGACGAGGCCGCGCTGGCCTGAGTGCCCTGCCAACGTTGAGCGCAACAAACAAAAAAGCCACCTTGCGGTGGCTTTTTTTGTGTAGGGCGGAAGCCGCACAGCGGCGTTCCGCCACATGCAGCCATCTTATCGACGGAACGCCCTGGCAAGCCGGGGCTTCCGCCCTACATCTCAGGCAGCGCGGATCACGCTGGCCAGGCGGGCGATGCCCTCCTCGATGCGCTCCGGCGATGCGTGGCTGAAGTTCAGGCGCAGGTGGCCAAGCCCCTGCTCCGGATTGGCGTAGAACGCCTCGCCCGGCATGAAGGCCACATTGTGCTGTTCGAGCGCCACTTTCAGTAGCGGGCGGGTGTCGCGCGGCTGTTTCAGCGTCAGCCAGAAGAACAGGCCACCCTGCGGCACCAGCCAGTCAGCGATATCGCCGAAATGTTTTTCCAGCGCGGCCTGCATCGCATCGCGGCCAACCTTGTAGCTCAGCTGCAGCTGTTTGAGATGATCCAGGTACTCGCCGCTTTGCAGCCAGCGGGTGTTGAACCACTGACCCAGACGGTTGGTGTGCAAGTCGGCAGCCTGTTTCAGGCGCACGAAATACGGGATCAGGTCCTTGCTGGCCACCAGGTAGCCGATGCGCAGGCCCGGCGCCAGCGTCTTGGAGAACGAACCGCAGTACACCCACGGTGCGTTCTTCAGGTGCGTTACCAGCGGCTTGGGCGCATCGCCGTCGTAAGACAGCGCACGGTATGGGTCATCCTCGATTACCGGCAGCTTGGCGGCATCGATCACCGCGGCCAGCTGCTGGCGGGTGGCCTCGGTATAACAGGCGCCGGACGGATTCTGGAAAGTCGGGATCAGGTAGGCCAGCTTGGCCTTGCTGGCGGCAATGGCTTGCTGCAGCGTGTCGGCAGACAGCTGGCCATCGTTCTGCTGCTGTACGGTGGTGATGTCGGCACCAAACAGCTTGAACACCTGCAGCGCGGCCAGGTAGGTCGGGCCTTCGGTAATCACCGGTGTGCCCGGATCGATGAACAGCTTGGCGGCCAGATCCAGCGCCTGCTGCGAACCGGACAGCACCAGTACCTGGGAGGCTTCCACATTCAGGTCGATACGCGCCAGTTCCTCTACCACGGCGGCGCGGAACTCCGGCTCGCCCTCACTGGTGCCGTATTGCGCCAGATGCGGCGGCACGCCGGAAAAATCCAGCTCGGGCAGACAAGAGGCGGCCGGCAGGCCACCGGCAAAGGAAATCACTTCCGGACGCTGCGCGGCGGCAAGAATCTCGCGAATCAGCGAGCCGGACAGACGTTCGACGCGTTCGGAAAACATGGTACTCTCCTTGGCTGACAGGTATGTTATAAGTCAAATTGTTTGACCAATCTAACGTCGATTGACGCAAACGTCAATATGCAAACTCAACTCTCCAACACCCTGCTGCGCGATGCGATGAAAGCCTTCTTTCACGCCTATCTCGCCTTTACCGACAAGCCGGACGAAATGCTGGCCAAACGTGGCCTGGCGCGCGTGCATCACCGCATCCTGTTCTTCGTGGCGCTGCATCCGGGGCTGTCGGTGAAAGACCTGCTCGGCTATCTGGATGTGACCAAACAGGCCATCAACATCCCGCTGCGACAGCTGATGGAAATGGGCCTGATCGCCGCCGGCACCGCCGCGCACGACAAGCGGGTGAAGGAGCTGCGACTGACCGAGGAAGGCCGCAAGCTGGAAGAAGCGCTGCACCGCGAGCAGGCCAAGCTGCTGATGCTGGCATTTGCCGAAGCCGGCGAGGACGCCACCCGCGGCTGGCTGGCGGTGAACCAGGCCATGGCCAAACACGCTATCGCGCCCTAAAACGCCTTGCGGCCAACGCTAAGGTTGGCCGCAAACAACAATAGCCCGGTAATTCCCGAACAGCCATGAAAATCCCGTCTTCCAGGCAAGCCGGCGTTTTTCATTCAATGCGCTGATAGCGCACCTCCAGCACCTCGATCTCCTCTTCCCCCTGCGGCCCTCGGAAATACACGGTATCGCCCTCGCGCGACTTCAGCAGCGTGCGCGCAATCGGCGAGATCCAGCTGATATGGCCCTTGGCCAGGTCGATCTCGTCCACGCCGACAATCGACAGCAACTGCTCGCTGCCATCGCCGCGGAGGATCAGCACCGTGGCGGAGAAGAACACCTGGTCGGTGGCTTCGCGCAGTTCCGGGTCCACTACCTCGGCGATTTCCAGCCGCTTGGTGAGAAAGCGGATGCGGCGGTCGATCTCGCGCAAGCGGCGCTTGCCGTACAGGTAGTCGCCGTTTTCCGAGCGGTCGCCATTGCTGGCCGCCCAGTTCACCACCTGGGTCATGTGCGGACGCTCTTCCTTCACCAGATGGTTCAGTTCCTGCCGCAGGCGGTGCCAGCCGGCCGGGGTGATGTAGTTCTTGCTGGCAGTCGGCAGACGCTGCTCGGCAGGCAGATCGTCTTCCTGCTCGTCATCGGATTCGCGGGTAAATGCCTTGCTCATCGTGCTTCCTTCCACACCACGGTATCTCCGCGGTCTACAAACAAAACGCCCCCAGCTTTTATCGTAGCTGGGGGCGTTTAGTGTAACGGGCACCTCGAAAAACTCCAGCTTTCGTCGCGACACTGCGTTGCTCGCGAAAAATTTCTCCTTACATATCAAACATATGCTGCGTCAAAATTTTTCGTTCGCGCCTTGTCTCGCTTAGAAATCCGGGTTTTTCGAGGCACCCTAACGCTTAGCGGGCGCGCTTGCCGCCGCGAGCCGGCAGTTCCTGGCCGGTAGCCGACAGCCCGGCCCACTTCATTACCGCGGCCACTTCCGCCTCGTTCAGCTCGTAGTACTGGCCGCGCTTCAGACGCGGTGGCAGCCCAATATTGCCGAAGCGCACGCGGATCAGGCGGCTGACGGTGAGACCGAAGTGTTCGAACATGCGACGCACTTCGCGGTTGCGGCCTTCGCGGATCACCACGTTGTACCAGCGGTTGGCGCCATCTTCCGCGCCGCCCTTCTCGCTAACGCGTTGGAACACCGCCGGGCCGTCTTCCAGCTCCACGCCCTTGGTCATCTCGGTCATCTGCTCGCGGGTCAGCTCGCCCAGCACGCGCACCGAGTATTCGCGGTCGAACTCGAAGCTCGGGTGCATCATGCGGTTGGCCAGTTCGCCACTGGTGGTGATCAGCAGCAGGCCGGAGGTGTTCACGTCCAGGCGACCAATGGCCACCCAGCGGCTGGATTTGGCCTGCGGCAGGCGGTCGAACACGGTAACACGGCCTTCCGGGTCATCGCGGGTAACGATTTCGCCTTCCTGCTTGTGGTACATGATGACGCGCGGCAGGCGGTCGGCCCACTTGAGCTTGATGTTGTCGCCCTTCACCACCACGCGATCACGCGGGCCTACCTTGTCGCCGATGCTGGCACGCTTGCCATTGACGGTAACAAAACCGGCCTCGATCCATTCTTCCATCTCGCGGCGCGAACCCACGCCAGAGGCAGCCAGCGCCTTCTGCAGGCGGATCGGCTCGATATCGTCCAGGTCGACGCGAGTTTCGCGCAGGCGCTGCGAACGGTCCACCACGTTCTGATTGGGCGCGCGCAGTGCCAGCTTCTTGGCGCGCGGCACCTTGGCGTGCGGCTTGGCACTGGCCGGGCTATCGCCAGGGCTGCGACGGGCCTGGCCGAACTCGCGGCTCGGCTGCTCGCTGGCAGCGGCCGGCATGGCGGCATTCTTGTTGCCGTAGCGGCGTTCGTGCTGCACCGGGGCCGGGGCAGTGGCGCCATCGGCGCGGCGACGCTTGTCGCTGCGCTCCTGCGGCAACTCGCGGCCAGCGTTGGCCGCAGGCTTGGCGCGCGGCGTTGCCGGGGCATTCAGCGGGCTGAGTGCGCGCGGGCCACGCGGGGCCTGCGGTTTACGGGACTGGCCGGACTCCTGGCCACGGACACGCGCCAGCGGCTGGCGCGAATTGTTGCGTTGTCCTTTAGACATTTGCTTGCTTCTTCCTGATTAGAGGCACCACGAAAACCGGGGACATCACTGTCAATGCCGGGTTGTCCGTGGCGCCCAAAGGGGTGGCGCATGCCGGAAGGCGCTCTAGCCTTCTTCTTCCACCCGGGGCGCCTCATCCACGAGGGGCTCTTCGTCGTCCCTTGCCGCAGGCGTTTCCGCGATCACCAGCGTGGCCAGTTCCGCCAGCGGCGGCAGGTCGCGCAGGGTGGCAAAACCCAGATCGTCGAGAAATTTGTGCGTGGTCGCATACAGACCGGGACGGCCGGGCACATCCTTGTGCCCGATGACTTCGATCCAGCCCCGCTCCAGCAGGGTCTGCATCACGCTGGTGGACACCGATACGCCACGTATGGCTTCGATGTCGCCGCGCGTTACCGGCTGTTTATAGGCAATAATGGCCAGCGTTTCCATCACCGCCCGCGAGTAACGCGGCGGTTTTTCCGGGGTCAGCCGGTTGAGGTAGGGGGTGAACTCGGCGCGGGCGCGAAAGCGCCAGCCGGAGGCGAGCTTGACCAGCTCGATACCCCTGCCCTTCCAGGCCTGCTGTATCTCGTCCAGGATGTCGTTGATCAGCGCCGCCTTCACGTCCTCGGTGAACAGCTTTTTCAGCTGATGCACGGTCAGCGGCTCCTGCGCGGTAAGCAGCGCAGTTTCCAGCACGATCTTGAGGTAGGAAAGGTCGGTAATGGTCGACATGACAGCCCCGGTACGGGCGCAGCAAAACGGAAGGTGCGGATTTTACATGATTTTTTGCCAGCTAGCTGACCTGTGCGCAGGCAAAAGCAACTAGGTGCGTGGCGCAAACATGATCACCGCCATCCCCGCCAGACACAGCGCCACGCCGCCGACATCCCACACCGTTGGCCGCACGCCGTCCACCCACCACAGCCACAGCAAGGCCACGCTGACATACACCCCGCCGTAGGCGGCGTAGATGCGGCCGGAGGCATCCGGGTGCAGGGTAAGCAACCAGGCGAACAGCGCCAGGCTGGCCGCTGCCGGCAACAGCAACCAGGGCGAGCCATCCCGCTTCAGCCACAGCCACGGCAGGTAGCAACCGAGGATTTCGGCGCAGGCGGTAACGGCAAACAGCAGCAAGGTACGCAGCATGTTCACACCAGCGCCAGCCGCACGTAGATCGGCTGGTAGGGCTCGTCCTGGCTGACGCGGATCATGCCCTCCTTCACCAGCTCCAGCACGGCGATGAAGTTCACCACCAGGTGCGGCACACCCTTGTGGATATCGAACAGCTCCTCGAAGGCCACGTAGTCGCGGCCATCCAGGTAGCGAACGATCCAGCTCATCTGCTCGCGTACCGACAGCTCGTCTTTTTCCACTTTGTGGTGACGGTTGTGCTTGGCACGCGACAGGATGGCCAGCCAGGCCTGGCGCAGGTCCAGCGGGCTGACTTCCGGCAGCCGCGTTTCCGCCGACTGCTCCACCAGCACCGCCAGCCAGGCGAAATCGCGGTCGGCCTGCGGCAGCTTGTCCAGCTCCAGCGCCGCCAGCTTCATCTGCTCGTACTCCAGCAGCCGGCGCACCAGCTCGGCACGCGGGTCGTCCGGGTCTTCCGCGCCGTCTTCCAGCGGCGGGCGCGGCAGCAACAACCGCGACTTGATCTCGATCAGCAGCGCCGCCATCAGCAGGTATTCCGCCGCCAGCTCCAGCCGCCCGCCGCGCATGGCGTCGACATAGCCCATGTACTGCGCGGTGACCTCGGCCATCGGGATGTTGAGCACGTCCAGGTTCTGCTTGCGGATCAGGTACAGCAGCAGATCCAGCGGGCCTTCGAAGCTCTCCAGGATCACCTGCAGCGCATCCGGCGGAATGAACAGATCCTGCGGCACTTCCAGCACCGGCTGGCCGAACACGTGCGCAATCGGCACGCCGGCAGGCAGTTCGGGCGGGGTGAGCTGGAAATCGGGATCGGTCATGGTGATTCTGGGCAAAAACTAAGCGTGGAGACTTTACCGTAGATACTGTCTTGGTGGTCACGCTGACAAAGCATGCGGCCAACGTTGTGAAGCGCCAGACTGCCCTACGGGGAGCGCCGGTCAAAACGGTGTTCGCCAGGTTTTAAGACGGCACTTGAGCCGTTTGACGTTAGCAAACGGCGAATTGCCGGCGCCTGGCGAATGCCTTTTTGGCCGGGGTTTCGCGGACCATTAGGGCGAGCGGGGTCGCGAGGGGGCGGCGGTACGCCCCCTGGCCCGTCCGCCGGGCGGAACCGGCAACTTCAAACAGCATCCGCGCAGCGGATACAAAACCAGACGCGGTAAACGTTGGGCTTCGCTACGCTCAACCCAACCTACGTGTGACAGGCAGTGCCCACCCGAGGCCCTAGCGGACAGCAGGCTTAATACCCCAGCCCCATCGCCTCGCGCACATCGTTCATGGTGGCGCGGGCCACTTGCTCGGCGCGGGCGTTGCCATCGGCCAGGATGTCCTGCACCAGCTTGGGGTTGGTCAGGTATTTCTCGGCGCGCTCGAACATCGGCTGCTGCTCGCGCACCACCGCGTCGATTACCGGCTGCTTGCAATCCAGGCAGCCGATGCCGGCGCTGGTACAGCCGGCCTTCACCCATTCCTTGGTCTCGCCGCTGCTGTACACCTCGTGCAGCTGCCATACCGGGCATTTTTCCGGGTTGCCGGCGTCGGTGCGGCGCACGCGCGCCGGGTCGGTGGGCATGCCACGGATCTTCTTGGACACCACTTCCGGCGCTTCGCGCATGGTGATGGTGTTGTTGTAAGACTTGGACATCTTGTGGCCGTCCAGCCCCGGCATCTTGGAAGCGGCGGTGAGCTTGGCCTCGCACTCCGGCAGGATGGTCTTGCCCTTGTTTTCCAGCCAGCCCATCAGCCGTTCACGGTCGGCGGCGCCCAGGTTCTGACTGCCGGCCAGGATCTCGTGCGCCTGTGCCAGCGCCTCGGCGTGACCGTCCTGCAGGTAGGCGGTGCGCAGCTGTTCGAACTGCTTGCCGGCCTTGCCGATCTTCTTCACCGCGGCTTTCGCCAGTTCCTCGAAGTTCGGCTCGCGGCCGAACATGTGATTGAAGCGGCGTGCCACTTCGCGGGTGAGTTCGATGTGCGGTACCTGGTCTTCGCCCACCGGCACCAGGCCGGCCTTGTAGATCAGGATGTCGGCAGCCTGCAGCAGCGGGTAGCCGAGGAAGCCGTAGGTGGTGAGGTCCTTGTGGCTGAGTTTTTCCAGCTGGTCCTTGTAGGTGGGTACGCGTTCCAGCCAGCCCAGCGGGGTCACCATCGACAGCGCCAGGTGCAGCTCGGCATGCTGCGGCACCTTGGACTGGATGAAGATGGTGGATTTTTCCGGATCCACGCCGGAGGCCAGCCAGTCGATCACCATCTCGTTGATGGACTTGCCGATGATGGACACGTCGTCGAAGTTGGTGGTCAGCGCATGCCAGTCGGCCACCATGAAGAAGCATTCATGGCTATGCTGCAGTTCTACCCAGTTCTTGATCACGCCGTGGTAGTGGCCAAGGTGCAGGCTGCCGGTGGGGCGCATGCCGGAGAGGATACGGTTGGCAAACATGAAGTCGATTCCGGTTGATTGGTGTGCTCAGAGCAACTGCCCGAGCAGATTGAAAACGAAGTTGGTGAACGGCCGCAGAATGGGCGACAGCAGGCCGGTAAACACCAGCGCCAGCAAGATCCACATGCCGTAGGGTTCCAGTTTGGAAAAGCTGTAGGCCTGGCGCGGCGGCAGCAGGCTTTCCACGATGCGGCCGCCGTCCAGCGGCAGGATCGGCATCAGGTTGAGCACCATCAGCACCACGTTGATGCCGATGCCGGCCTGGCTCATCAGCGCCAGCGGCTCGCTGTAGCTGTTATCCATTACGATGGCCAGCTTGAGCAGCAATACCCACATAATGGCCATCAACAGGTTGGCCGCAGGGCCGGCGGCTGCCACCAGGCGCATGCCGCTGCGTGGCTTGCGCAGGTTGCCGAAACGCACCGGCACCGGCTTGGCCCAGCCGAACAGGAAGCCGCCCAGCACCAGGCTGATCAGCGGCAGCAGCACGGTGCCCACCGGGTCGATGTGGCGCAGCGGGTTCAGCGACACGCGGCCCAGACGCTCGGCGGTATCGTCGCCGCACAGCTTGGCCACGTAGCCGTGCGCGGCTTCGTGCAGGGTAATGGCGAACAGCACCGGCAGTGCGTACACCGAAATTTTCTGAATGATGTTGAGTTCGTCCAAGGTCCGTTTCCTTTTACAAGCCAAGTCTGGCCGGGTCGCCCTTGCCGCGGCGGATCAGCTCCACGCCGTCGGTCATGTCGATCACGGTGGTGGGCTCGGTGCCACACCAGCCTCCATCGATTACCAGATCCACCAGATGTTCCAGCCGCTCGCGGATTTCATACGGGTCGGTCAGCGCCTCTTCGTCACCCGGCAGCAGCAGGGTACAGGACAGGATCGGCTCACCCAGCTCTTCCAGCAGCGCCAGCGCCACCGCGTGCTCCGGTACCCGCAGGCCGATGGTGGCGCGCTTGGGGTGCAGGGTGCGCTTGGGCACCTCGCGACTGGCTTCCAGAATGAAGGTGAAGCTACCGGGAGTGGCCGCCTTCAGCTGGCGGAACTGCGCGTTGTCCACCCGGGCATAGGTGGCCAGCGACGACAGGTCGGCACATACCAGGGTGAGATGGTGCTTGAGGTCGATCTGGCGGATGGCCAGCAGCCGCTCCATCGCCTTCTTGTCGCCCAGGTGGCAGCCCAGCGCATAGCAGGAGTCGGTGGGGTACACCACCACGCCGCCATCGCGGATGATCTTGGCTGCCTCGCGGATCAGCCGCGCCTGCGGCGTTTCCGGGTGGATCATGAAAAACTGCGCCATGTTCAGTCTCCGCTGGCCGGCGCGGCGGCCGGTTGATGTATGCGTGCGGCCAACGGCTCCCAGATCGGGCGGCAGATCGGCGGCAGGTTTTCGGTGTAGCCGACATCGCGACCGCCCTCGCCTGGGGCGTGGAAGTCGCTGCCGGCGCTGGCATACAGGCCGAACTTCTGCGCTACCAGCGCGAATTTCAGCATGTCGTCCAGGCTGTGGCTGCCGCTGGACACTTCAATCCCCTCGCCACCAGCATCGCGGAACTCGGTTACCAGCCGTTCGATCAGCGTGCGGCCCATGTCGTAGCGGCCGGGGTGAGCAATCACCGCCATGCCGCCAGCGGCGCGTATCCACGCTACCGCGTCCTGCAGGCTGGCCCAGCGGTGCTTCACATAGCCGGGCTTGCCTTGCGCCAGGTATTTGCGGAACACCGCCTTCACGTCCTTCACCACCCCGCTTTGCACCAGGAAACGGGCAAAGTGGGTGCGGCTGATCATCTCCGGGTTGGCCGCAAACTGCATGGCGCCATCGAAGGCGCCGGCGATGCCCACCTTTTCCAGCGCCGCCGCCATCAGCTGTGCGCGCTCGATGCGCCCCTGGCGGATGCTCTGCAGCCCGGCTACCAGCTCGGGGTTGGCCGGGTCCACGCCCAGGCCGACGATGTGCACGGTATGGCGCTCTTCCCAGGTTACCGACACCTCAACCCCGGCCAGGAACGGCACGCCGCAGGCAGAGGCCGTGGCCGCCGCCTCGGCAAAGCCGGCGGTGCAGTCGTGATCGGTCAGCGCCAGCAGCGTGGCGCCGCGCTCGGCGGCGCGGCGGACCACCTCGGCCGGCGGCAGGCCGCCATCGGAAGCGGTGGAATGAAAATGCAGATCAACGGTGGCCATGTCAGCCTTCCTGCCGCGCCTGGCGCACGGCCTCGCGTGCCTGCCAGTCGGCCAGCTTGCGGCGGTAATCCTGCACCGCGGCGTTATAGGTGTCCCAGATGCACGGGTCGCAGCCGCTGCCGCAGCACATGTCGTCAGTCGGCACTTCCGGCGCTTCCGGCATCGGGTCGAAATCGTCGTCGCCGACGATCAGCGGCTGGCTCACGCTGCCACCACGCTGATTTCGAAACCATCGCCGCTCACCACCTGACCGGCACGGATCTTGTTGGTCTTGCGCAGCTCCACCTGGCCGTCCACCAGCACATTGCCCTCGGCAATGAAGTGCTTGGCCTGACCGCCGGTATCGCAGACACCGCAGGTTTTCAGCAGATCGCACAGCGGAATGTAGTCGCCCTGCAGGGCGTAGCTTTCTTTCATCACGGTTGTTCACACCTGTTTGCCGGCTGCGGCCAACGTTTTTCACAACGTCTTTTGACAGCCTTGTGAGCCGCTTGTGGACAAGACACACAAGCCGCTGATTTATCGATAAATTTCCAGGCTGCTCAAAAAACAGGCAACCAGGTTTTGCAATCCACATCCGGTCTGGACAGCCTTGTGAGCCGTCTGTGGACAAGTTGTCCAAGTCATTGAGTCAGCATGGCAATCCGCCAGTTGCTCAAAAAACAGGCAAATGCGGCAGCAAAACCCGCAGCTGCGGCCACACCGCTGCCACTCGTGCCTGCCGGCTGCCATGCACTACCCGGTAATCCACAGCGGCGGCATCCAGCGCGGCGCGATACAGGCCGAACAACCAGTCGCGTTGCGCGGGGTGGCTGCGCAGCGGGTCGTACTGCCACGGTATGTCCGGTGCAGCCAGCAGGGTCAGCGCGTAGTCCTGCGGCCGGTTCAGCTGCAGCAGCGCTTCCTCGGCCTGGCCGAACGCCACTTCCGCCCAGATGCGGCAGGTCAACACCGTGCTGTCGCACAGCAGTAACCGTGCCTGCCCGCCCAGCGCCGCTTCGGCAGCCAGTTGGCCGCGGGCAATGGCCAGCACATCGGCCGGCGTGGGGCGGTATTCGCGGCTGGTGTAATACTCGCGGGCGAATTCCGGTACCACCGCCACCGATACCCCGTGCTGCAGCAGTGCCGCGGCCAGATCGGCAGCCAGCGTGCTTTTACCGCAAGATTCCGGGCCGACAATGGCGATACGCAGGCATTGAACTGACTCTGACATAGCCCGCCATTATAGCGTGCCAAGCCCCCGCCACGGCGCTTGTCCACAACAGGTCGCCTCGAAAAACCCAGATTTCTAAGCGAGACAAGGCGCGAATAAAAAATTCCGACGCAGCATATGGCTGATATGTCAGGAGGAATTTTTTGTGAGCAACGCAGTATCGCAACGAAAGCTGGCGTTTTTTCGAGGTGCCCAACAGAATGCAAAACGCCCACATCCTATGGGAGCAAGGATGTGGGCGCGTTGTGGAAAAGCGGCTTAAGTCATTGATGACACAGCTTGCTTTTATAGATGCCTGTTTTTTAAGCAGCAAGCAGTGGATTATCCAGCATCGTCTTGCATAGCACTGTGAGCCGTTTGTGGATAAGCACGGCAAGTGGCTGATGCCGCAAGGCAAAAACCAGTCTGCCTATTTTTTACTCAATCCAGTGTGATTTCCCCCACCAGATCACGCCCAAACGCAGCACGGATCTCGGCTGTGGACAGACCCTGCGACAGCAGTACCAGCAGCTTGGCCTGCGCCGCCTCCGGCGTCATGTCGCCACCGCTTACCGCGCCGGCCTGCGCCAGCGGCTGGCTGGCGGCGTAGGCGCCCACTTCCACCGCGCCGCGCGGGCATTGCGTCAGGTTCACCACCACGCAGCCGGCGGTGCTGGCGGCGAGTATGCCGTCCAGCAGTGCCGGCTCTTCCGGGGTGTTGCCATTACCGTAGGAGAACAGCAGCGCGCCATGCGGTACCTCTGCGGCCAACCAGCGACCGAACGCAGCCGCCATGCCGCCTGGCAGCAGGAAGCCGCTGCGGATGTCATGTTCTTCCTGCGGCAGCACGGCGCGGAATTCGCCGCTGCCGCGACGCCACTGGCTGCGGTACCAGTGCGCCTCGATACCAAAGCGCGCCAGCGGCGCGGCGTTGGGGCTGTCGAAGCCGGCAAAGCTGGTGGCATCCACCTTGCGGGCGCGGCAGCCGCGCAGCAGTACGTTGTCGAAGGCAATCGCCACTTCGTGCAGCTCCGGCTGGCAGGCGGCCTCGATCGCCACGCCGACATTGCTCCAGCCATCGCTGCGCGGGTGCACCAGCGGCAGCTGCGAGCCGGTAACGATCACCGGTTTTTGCAGGTTCTGCAGCGCGAAAGCCAGCACGCTGGCGGTGTAGGCCATGGTGTCAGTGCCGTGAATCACCACGAAGCCGTCGTAGCGTTCGTAGGCGGCGGCGATGTCGGCCACCAGCTGGCGCCAGTGGCCGATAGTGATGGCGGAGGAGTCGATCAGCTGCGGGTACTCCACCACGTCCCAGCTCACGCCGTCGCGCGCCAGGCGCTCCAGCTGGCGCGGCAGGTAGCCTGCCACCGGTGCCAGCCCCTGCGGGGTGTAGTCCATGCCGATGGTGCCACCGGTATACAGGATGAGCAGTTTGCTCATGCATATCTCCTTGTAGTGCTTGGGCACGGTGGCCACGAAACGGTACCGGCAAGCGGCGGTGCGGTTTCGTGGTGATCGTGCCATTGATGTGGAAAACGGCTGATTGCATACGAAATACAATCAGCCAACCTTACCATGCGCCCCTCATGCCACCAAGCACCCGCCAAGGGCGCCACGTTGCACAGCCGGGGCGGCATGCGTATACTCGCGCTTCACCTGACGCGGGTGTAGCTCAATGGTAGAGCAGAAGCTTCCCAAGCTTACGACGAGGGTTCGATTCCCTTCACCCGCTCCACCCCGCCTTTATACCGAGTCTGCCCCACCGCACGCCATTCGCCGCCATGCCGTTTGTTTGCTGCAGTTGCTGGCCGCCATGCCGTGAACGGGCGGATGCCTGACAGACGCCAACCGGGATGGAAACTGCACAATGAAATGGAATTCCGGCCGCCTGTGGCTGAAAGTGTCGGTGTACACGGTATTGCTGCTCGGCACCCTGCTGGCCATGGCGCTTACCCTGTTCTTCCTGCGCTTTGACAGCCAGAGCGTACGCACCAACCTGCAGCGCTCGCTGGCGGATACCCAGCGCACCATCACCATCAATGGCTCGGTGCTGCCGATGATCTTCCCCTCTCCCGGCCTGTCGCTGGGCGATGTCAGCATCAGCGAACCGGGCAACAGCACCGAGTTTGCCCGCATCGGCGAGATCCAGGCCCGGCTGGCATGGATGCCGCTGCTGTTCGGCGAACTGGAGATCACCCACCTGTCGCTGCGCGACAGCAACTTTCGCGTGCTGCGCCAGACCGATGGCAGCCTGAGCTTTGCCGACCTGCTGCGCCGACGCAAACCCAGCCGCTTCAAGCTGAACCTGGACACCATGGCGCTGCGCGGCACCAGCATCCTGCTGTCCGACCGCGTCAACGGCGTAAACAGCAAGCTGGAAGAAGGCAGCCTGGATATCGACGGCCTGCGCAGCGAGGCACGGCTGTCGTTTGGTGGCCGGCTACTCACCGGCAACCGCGTGTTCAGCCTGGCAATGCAGGCGCCGTTCACCCGCCAGGACGACCAGGTCAGCATCGACCAGTTCTCGGCGCTGGCCATCAGCAGCACCGACAAGCTGGGTGAAGTACGACTGAAAGCCGAAGGCGGGCTGAAGCTGAACTTCGGCAACCTGCTGGCCAGCGGCGAAAACCTCAAGCTGACACTGGACACTTCGCAGCCCAAGGGCCATGCCGAGGTGCTGCTGCCAGCAGTGAACGCCAGCCTGTCCGAGCTATCCACCGCTGCCGCCAGCATCCACGGCCGGGTCGACTATGCACGCACCCAGTATCACTTCAGCAGCCAGCTGGCCGATGTGCATCTGAACCGCGACGGTGCCTTTGCCAGCCAGATGCAGAGCAAGCTGTCGTGGCTGGTCGGGCCGCATTCGCTGCAGATGACGCTGCAGGCGCCGCTGGCCCTGAACAACTACAACCTGCTGCGCCTGCAACCGCTGACGCTGACCAGCCAGCTGAAAACGCCGATCCTGCCGCGCGGCCAACTGCAGGCTTCGCTCAACGGCGCCCTTGATGGCGACCTGTCGGCCAGCCGCCTGAACCTGCGGGTAGCCGGGCAGCTGGATGGCGCCGCGCTGGCGGCCACCGCCACCCAGTACGGTTTCATCGCCCCGCGCCATGAAGTCACGCTGTCGGTAGGCAAGCTGGATCTGAACCGCTACCTGCCGGAAACCCCGGCCGGCCAGACCGTGGCGCTGTTCCAGAACAATACCCCGCTGAAGCTGGACTGGCTGGCGTTCCTGGACATGACCGGCAAGCTGAACATCGGCGAGCTGTCCATGGGCCGCTTCCGCATCCGCAATATCGGCGCCAACGTCAACATGCGCCCGGACAGCCTAGTGCTGGACAACCTCAGTGCCGACATCTACGACGGCTCGCTGAAAGGCTCGCTGCACCTGCAGCGCGACAAGGAACCACGGCTGCAGGTATCGCAGCAGCTGCTGGGCATGCAGATCCGCCCGCTGATGCAGGATCTGTTCGACTTCGGCCGGGTAGAAGGCGCCGGCAATGGCTGGGTGGAGCTGGATGCGCACGGCAATTCGCTGGCGGCGCTGCGCGACACGCTCAGCGGCAAGGTGGCGGTGCGGCTGGAAAAAGGCGCGCTTACCGGCATCGACCTGGCGTCAGCACTGCGCAACCTGCCGGCCGAGCTGAAAGACTGGAACATGACCGCCAAGGCCGATCAGAAGACCACCTTCTCGCAGCTGCACGCCGCATTCGAGCTGGAAAACGGCGTGGCGCGCAGCCAGGACCTGCAACTGGCCTCATCGCTGGTGAACGTCAACGGCGGCGGCAAGATCGACCTGCCACAGAACATCGTCGACTACACCCTGAATGTGCGCGCCAATCCCCGGGCCTTCCGCCAGCTGGGCGGAGTGAACATCCCGCTGAAAATCACCGGCCCGCTGAACCAGCCGGTGTATGCACTGGATTTCAACTCCATCATCAAGGGCAAGAAAACCCAGGGGGAGAAACAGCAGGCATTGAAGCAGGAACTGGGCAAGCAGATCACCAGCATCCTGCCGCCCACTCCGCAGCGCGAAGGCCGCAAGTAACCCCCAGGCAGCGGAGCGGCCATCGATGTGAGCCCCAGCAACAGTCAGGCCCCGGCGCAGTGCGCAGGGGCCTGATTACTTTGCTTACATGCGGCCAACCCGGCCGGCCGCAAGGCTGCGGCTTAGCCGCCCTGCAACAGCAGGCTCTCCGCCTGCATCAGCGGCGCCGGCTTGCCCAGCAACACCAGCACATCGTCTTCTTCCAGTTCGAAATCGCGACTCAGCTCGGTATAGCGGCTGCTGCCACGGCGCACCGCCTTGATCTGCACCCCCAGCTCCAGCAATGGCAAACTGCCCAGGTGCATGCCGATGGCGCTGGCGCCCGGCAGCAGTTGCACGCTCAGCAAGCGCTCCAGCTGCGCCTCATCGATGCCGTCCACCTCGTCGGAAGCTCCGCGGAAGAAGCCCTTGAACAGGTCGTAGCGCTGCTCGCGCACGGTGCGGATACGGCGCAGCACGCGGTTCAGCGGCACACCCAGCACCATCAGCGCATGCGAGGCCAGCATCAGGCTGCCTTCCATCACCTCCGACACCACCTCGTCGGCGCCGGCGGCGCGCAGCTGCGCCATGTCGGTATCGTCGATGGTGCGCACGATCACCGGCAGGTCGCGGCGCAGCTGGCGCACCACGTCGATGATGCGCTCCGAGGCATGGGTATCGGCAAAAGTAATCACCATCGCCTTGGCACGCATCACCCCGGCCGCCATCAGCACCTCGCGCTTGGCGGCATCGCCGAACACCACCGCGTCGCCCGCCTCGCCGGCCTCGCGCACCCGTTCCGGGTCCAGATCCAGCGCGAAGAAGGCAATCTGCTCGCTTTCCAGCAGCCGCGCCAGGTACTGGCCGCTACGACCATAACCGCACACGATCACATGCTCGTTCTTGAGCATGCTCTGCACCAGGATCTGGTGCAGGTCCAGCGACTGCATGGTCCAGTCCTGCTTGATCAGCTTCTTGCTGATGCGCTCGGCATTCTGGATCAGCAGCGGCGCAATCAGCATCGACAGCAGGATGCCGGCAATCGCCGCCTGCTCCAGCTGTGGCGCCAGGAGGCCCAGGTTGCCGGACAGCGACAACAGCACGAAACCGAACTCGCCGCCCTGCGCCAGCGCCAGGCCGGCCTTCAGCGCATCCTTGTTGCGCTGGCCAAAAGCACGCCCCAGTGCCCACACCACCGCCAGTTTCAGCGGAATCAGCAACGCCAGCATCAGTAGGATGCTGGGCCACTCGACCAGCAGCACCCCCACATCCAGCCGCATGCCGACAGTAACAAAGAAGAAGCCCAGCAGAATGTCGCGGAACGGCTTGATGTCATCCTCTACCTGGAAACGGTATTCGGTTTCCGAGATCAGCATGCCGGCCACGAAGGCGCCCAGGGCAAGCGACAGGCCGGCCAGCTGGGTGATCAGCGCCACCCCCAGGGTCACCAGCAGTACATTGATCATGAACAGCTCGCCGGAGCGCTGCCGCGCCACCAGGTGGAACCAGCGCCGCATCAGCCTCTGGCCAAACACCAGCAACAGGCTGAGCACCAGCACCACCTTGACCAGCGCCAGCCCCAGGTCCAGCCACAGGTTGCCGGCGTTGGCCGCAAATGCCGGCAGCAGGATCAACAGCGGCACCACGGCGATATCCTGGAACAGCAACACCCCCATCGCCAGCTGGCCATGCGGCTGCGGCAGCTCCAGCCGCTCGGACAGCAGCTTGCTGACAATTGCCGTCGACGACATCGCCAGCGCTGCCGCCACGGCAAAACCACTCAGCGCCGAAGCGTGCAGGCTGCCGATCAGCCCGCCCACCAGCAGCATGCTCAGCAGCACCTGCGCCAGCCCGACGCCGAACACCAGGTGACGCATGGCCTTGAGCTTGGCCAGCGAGAACTCCAGGCCAATGGAAAACATCATGAACACGATGCCGATTTCGCCCAGGAACTCGGTTTCCGGCCCTTCCGGCACCAGATGCATCACCCCGGGGCCGGCCAGAAAGCCCACCACCAGATATCCGAGCATGGCCGGGACGCGCAGTTTGCGGCAGGCGGTTACCGCCAGCACCGCCACCAGCAACACCATCACTACAGGGAACAGGGAATGCATCGTGTCGGGAAACTCCTGGCGCTTTACCGCGCCCAAGCAAAAATTGCACCTACGGGACTGGGCCCGATTATAAGCTGATATAATTACCTTCTATGGATATTGCGCTCAAACAACAGCGTCTTGCGCTGGCACGCGAGGTGTTGCACACCGAAGCCGACGCCATCATCGCCCTGTCCGATCGGCTGGGTGATGACTTCCTGGCTGCCCTGGCACTGATACTGCAATGCAGTGGCCGCGTGGTGGTAACCGGCATCGGCAAGTCCGGCCACATCGGCAACAAGATCGCCGCCACGCTGGCCAGCACCGGCACACCGTCGTTCTTCATGCACCCGGCCGAAGCCGCGCATGGCGACCTGGGCATGCTCACCGAGCAGGATGTGCTGCTGGCGCTGTCCAACTCCGGCGAAAGCGCGGAAGTGGTGGCCCTGCTGCCGGCAATCAAACGCCGCGGCATTCCCATCATCGCCATGACCGGTCGGCCGCAATCCACGCTGGGGCGCGAAGCCACCGTGCACCTGGATGCGGCGGTGGAAAAGGAAGCCTGCACCCTGGGGCTGGCCCCCACCACCAGCACCACCGCCGCGCTGGCGCTGGGCGATGCCTTGGCGGTAACGCTGCTGGATGCGCGCAATTTCAAGCCGGAAGACTTCGCGCTGTCGCACCCCGGCGGCAGCCTGGGCCGCCGCCTGCTGGTACACATCAGCGACCTGATGCACAGTGGCGATGCGCTGCCGCAGGTATCGAGCGGCAGCTCGCTGAAAGAGGCGCTGCTGGAAATGACGCGCAAGGGTCTGGGCATGACCGCGGTGGTCGATGCCAGTGGCAGGCTCATCGGCATCTTTACCGATGGCGACTTGCGCCGCACACTGGACCAGACGCTGGACCTGGCCGGTCTTGCCATCGACGACGTGATGACGCGCAACCCGCGCACCATTGCGGCCAACCTGCTGGCGGTGGAAGCCGTCAAGGAAATGGAGCGCCGCAAGATCAACGGCCTGCTGGTGGTAGATCAGCAAGGCCGCCTTGCCGGCGCACTGAATATGCACGACCTGCTGAAGGCAGGCGTGGTTTAGGACCAGAACGATGCACCCGATTACCGAACTGGCCAAGCCGGTCAAGCTGCTGATCATGGATGTGGATGGCGTGCTCACCGACGGCCGCATCTTCATCACCGCCAGCGGCGAAGAGCTGAAGGCCTTCAATACCCTGGATGGCCACGGCCTGAAAATGCTGCAGTCCACCGGCGTGCAGCTGGCCATCATCACCGGCCGCGCCGCGCCCGGCGTAGCCCATCGCGCCCGAGGTCTGGGCATCGATCACTACTATGAAGGCGTGCACGACAAGCGCGCGGTATTTGCCGAGCTGCTGCAGAAAACCGGGCTGGATGCCAGCCAGTGCGCCTACATCGGTGACGACGTGGTGGACCTGCCGGTAATGTCGCGCGTCGGCTTTGCCGTGGCAGTGCCGGACGCGCCCAGCTTCGTGCGCCAGCACGCCCACTTTGTCACCGGTTGTGGCGGCGGCAACGGCGCGGTGCGCGAGCTGTGCGAACTCATCCTGCAGGCGCAGGGCAACTACGAACGCCTGATGGCGGCCTACCTGGCATGAAAACCCGCGCCGGCAAACTGTTCCCGCTGGGCCTGCTGCTGGGCATGGGCCTGCTGACCTCCTGGCTGGATATCCTCACCCAGTGGCAACAGCCGGCGCAGCGCGTACTCAACCCCAACCAGCCGGAATACACCATCGAGCAGGTCAGCGCCAAGCGCTTCGACGAGCAGGGCCGGCCTTGGCAGCAGTTGCACGCCGCCAGCATGTGGAAGCTGCCGCAAGCCGAAGCCGTGCATTTCACCGCGCCCGACCTGCAGCAATTCCAGCAAGGCACACCCGACTACCGCATCACCGCCAGCAGCGGCAGCTACCGCAAGTCGCTGGACATCGCCGATTTCAGCGGCCAGGTGCACCTGCAGCGCGCCAGCCAGAACGGCAAGGCGCCGATGCATCTGTATACCGAGGCGCTGCGCCTGGACAATCGCCAGCAACTGGCCTCCAGCCAGGTTGCCGTGCGCCTGGACTATGGCAGCTCGCAGATACGCAGTGTCGGTCTTATCTACAATCACCAAGCCGGACAGCTCAAGCTGCTGTCCCAAGTAAGGATGCACTATGTGCCATAACCTGAAGCTCGCCCTGCTGCTGGCTCTCAGCTGCGTTGCGGCCAACGTTCACGCCGAAAAAGCCGATAGCGGCAAGCCCATCGAACTGGCCGCCGACCGCGGCTCGCTGGATCAGAAACAGGGCATCAATATCCTGGAAGGCAATGTGGTAGCCACCCAGGGCACCCTCAGCATGCGCGCCGACAAGACCATCGTCACCCGCGATGCACAGGGCAACCAGACCCTGCAGGCCTTCGGCAGCCCGGCCACCTTCCGCCAGAAGGTGGATGGCAAGAATGAATACATCGAAGGCCAGGCCAGCCGTGTCGACTACACCAGTGCCAGCAACCTGGTAATTCTCACCGGCAAGGCACGCGTCAAGCGTGGCCAGGACCTGGTGACCGGCGAGCAGATCACTTACAACACCGTCAGCGAGGTGTACCAGGTAATGGGCAGCACTCCGAGCGCCAGCGGCACCCCCAAGGGCCGCGTCACCGTGATCCTCCAGCCCAAGCCGCAGGACAAGCCATGACGCAAAGCCGCCTGTCCATCCAGCATCTGAAGAAGACCTTCAAGAGGCGCACCGTGGTGCAGGACGTGTCGATGGACATCGCCAGCGGCGAAGTCATCGGCCTGCTGGGCCCCAACGGCGCCGGCAAGACCACCAGCTTCTACATGGTGGTAGGGCTGATTGCCGCCGATGCCGGCAGCATCACGCTGAATGGCGAAACCATCACCCACCTGCCCATCCACAAGCGCGCACGGCTGGGGCTGGGCTATCTGCCGCAGGAAGCCTCCATCTTCCGCAAGATGACGGTGGAAGAAAACATCCAGGCAGTACTGGAGGTGGCCGGCTTCAGCGGCGAGCTGCTGGACAAGGAGCTGGAACTGCTGCTGGACGACCTCAACATCGGCCACCTGCGCGAAAGCAATGCCATGGCGCTGTCCGGTGGCGAGCGCCGCCGCGTGGAAATCGCCCGCGTGCTGGCTACCCGCCCGCGTTTCATCCTGCTGGATGAACCATTCGCTGGCGTGGACCCGATCGCGGTGATCGACATCCAGAAGATCATTTCCTTCCTCAAGGAACGCGGTATCGGCGTGCTGATTACCGACCACAACGTGCGCGAGACGCTGCGCATCTGCGACCGTGCCTACATCATCTCCGAGGGGCGCGTGCTGGCATCCGGCCTGCCCACCGAGCTGGTCAGCAACGAACAGGTGCGCCAGGTCTACCTGGGCGAGCACTTCCACTTGTAAAGCGGCATGAAACAGACACTGCAACTCAAAGTCAGCCAGCACCTGACCCTGACCCCGCAATTGCAGCAGTCGATCAAGCTGTTGCAAATGTCCACCCAGGATCTTTCCACCGAGCTGGAACGCTACCTGCTGGAAAACCCGCTGCTGGAACGCGCCGATAGCGATGGCCCGGCCGAGCACGAGCAGCAGGCAGCGGCGGCCAGCGACACTCCCGCCGACAGCAGCAGTAGCGAGGAAGCGCCGCGTGAACGCGAGCGCGAGGAAATGGACCTCAGCGACTGGGGCAGCGGCGGTGGCGGCAGCGGCAGCCGCGATGACGACGACGAATTCGACCCCATCCTCAACACCCCCTGTCGCCCCACCCTGCGCGAGCACCTGGCAGCTCAGATCGGCGAACGTCCGCTGAGCCGCCGCGACAGCGCGCTGCTCACCCTGCTGATCGACGAGCTGGACGAAGACGGCTACCTCACCACCCCGCTGGACGAGTTTGCCGCCAGCCTGCCGCTGGAACTGGACATCGATACCGACGAGCTGGAGTACCTGCGCAAGCTGCTGCTGCAGTTCGAGCCGGTAGGGCTGGGCAGCCGCGACCTGGCCGAATTCCTGCAGCTGCAGTTGGCCGCATTGCCGGCTACTGCCCCATCACGCGAGCTGGCGCTGACGCTGGTGCGCGAACACCTGGCCCTGCTGGGCAACCGTGACTACGTGCGGCTAAAGAAGCTGCTGGCCGTTGGCGAAGCCGAACTGCGCGCGGCCCACCAGCTGATAGCCACCCTGCGACCGCGGCCAACCAGTGGCTTCGACCAGGGCGATACCCACTACGTGGTGCCGGATATCCATGTGATTCGGCGCAACGGTCGCTGGATTGCCCAGCTCAACCGTGGTGCCTTGCCGAAACTGCAGGTAAATCAACTGTATGCCGGCATGCTGCAGCAGCGAGACAGCAGCCACAACCTGGGCGGGCAACTGCAGGAGGCGCGCTGGCTGGTAAAAAACATCCAGCAGCGGTTTGACACTATTCTGAAAGTGTCGGAAGCTATCGTTGACAGGCAACAGGCGTTCTTTGAACACGGCGAAGTGGCCATGCGCCCATTGATTCTGCGCGATATCGCGGATGAACTCGGGCTGCATGAGTCGACGATTTCCAGGGTAACCACCCAGAAGTATCTGCTGTGCAGTCGAGGCCTGTTCGAGCTCAAATACTTCTTCGGCAATGCGCTGGAAACCGATAGCGGTGGCGAATGTTCCGCCACGGCGATCAAGGCGCACATCCGCCAGATCATCGATGCTGAAGACAGCAAGAAACCGCTGTCCGACAGTGCCATCGCCGACCGTCTCACGGCACAGGGCATACAGGTTGCCAGGCGCACCGTAGCCAAGTATCGTGAAGCTATGCAGATACCGCCAGTTAACCTTCGCAAAGCACTTTAACAACGAGTGCGAAGAAACCCCGGTACGGCCAGCCCGACCGTGCCGTTCACAGAAGGAGTCAGGGTATGAACCTCAAAATTACCGGTCTACACCTCGAAGTTACCCCGTCCCTGCGCGAGTTCATCGAGAGCAAACTGGAACGCATCACCCGCCATGTCGATAACGTGATCGGCATCACCGTGACGCTGTCCGTGGATAAACTGGTACAAAAAGCGGAGGTCAATGTGCATCTGGCAGGCAAGGACATTCACGTGGAGGCAACCGATGCCGACATGTACGCCGCCATCGATGCCCTGATGGACAAACTGGACCGTCAGGTACTCAAGTTCAAGGAAAAACAGGGGGAACATCGTAGCGCAGCGCCGCAGGCCAATGCCGCCGACGCCGCCCTGTAAATCAGGATGACAGCAAGATGACAACGGGAGCCACAGGCTCCCGTTTTTGCTGGCCACAACCACCCGCGTTGCTATGGAAAATGCCGGACTCAGCGTAGAATGGCCGACGTTTTTCTGCCCCCACAGACATCATGAGCTTGATCGGCAAAATACTTCCCCTGTCCCATGTTCTGGCCGACCTGGAAATCTCCAGCAAGAAGCGCCTGTTCGAACAGATTGGCCTCTTGGTAGAGAACAGCTTCGGCATTGCGCGCAGTGACGTGTTCGACAGCCTGTTCGCCCGCGAGAAGCTGGGCTCCACTGGCCTGGGCCAGGGCGTGGCCATTCCGCATGGCCGTATCAAGGGCCTGAAGGAAGCCACCGGTTTCTTCGTGCGCCTGAAAACGCCGATTCCGTTCGAAGCGCCGGACGGCAAGCCGGTAAACCTGCTGTTCGTGCTGCTGGTACCGGAACAGGCCACCGACCTGCACCTGCAGGTGCTGTCCGAGCTGGCGCAGCTGTTCTCCAGCCGCAGCCTGCGCGAAAAGATGTGCTGCGCCGACAACCTCACCCTGCACGCCATGCTTTGCGAAGACAGCTCCCATGCCTAATGTCACGGTCCGCCGCCTGTTTCAGGACAATCAGCACAAACTCAACCTTAGCTGGGTAGCCGGCAAGGCCGGTTCCGACAACCTGATTTCCAACGACGAGCAGCGGCCAACCCAGGCGCTGGTCGGTCACCTGAATTTCATTCACCCCAACCGGGTGCAGGTGCTGGGCCTGGCCGAGGTGGAATACCTGGACAAGCTGGAGCAGGCCGCCGCGCGTACCGCGCTGGACCAGCTGTTCCACAAGACCATGGCGGTGGTGATCGTGGCCAACGGCCAGACCGTGCCCAAGCTGCTGCAGGACTACTGCCAGAGCCACAGCGTGCCGCTGATGAGCACGCCGCTGGAAAGCCCCTACCTGATGGACGTGCTGCGCATCTACCTGGCGCGCGCACTGGCGGTTTCCACCGTGATGCACGGCGTATTCCTGGATGTGCTGGAAATCGGCGTGCTGATCATGGGTGACTCGGCCATGGGCAAGAGCGAGCTGGCGCTGGAGCTGATCTCGCGCGGCCACGGCCTGGTGGCCGACGACGCGGTGGAACTGTACCGCATCGGCCCGGAAACGCTGGAAGGCCGCTGCCCGCCACTGCTGCGCGACTTCCTGGAAGTGCGTGGCCTGGGCATCCTCAATATCCGTACCATCTTTGGCGAGACAGCGGTACGCCCGAAGAAAGTACTGAAGCTGATCATCCAGCTGATCAAGGCCAACGACCAGGCGATGCAGGCACTGGATCGCCTCAACATCCAGTCGGAAACCCAGGACATCCTCGGCGTTACCGTGCGCAAGGTAATCCTGCCGGTAGCCGCCGGCCGCAACCTAGCGGTGCTGGTGGAAGCCGCAGTGCGCAACTACATCCTGCAGCTGCGCGGCATCGACAGCACCCGCGAATTCATAGACCGTCACACCAACCTGCTCCGGGACCAGGAACATGCAGCTGATCCTGATTAGCGGCCTGTCCGGCTCCGGCAAGTCCGTCGCGCTGCGCGTGCTGGAGGATGCCGGTTACTACTGCGTGGACAACCTGCCGGCCACCATGCTGGCCGATGCCATCGCGCTGTACAGCGAATTTGGCTACCAGCACATCGCCATCAGCGTCGATACCCGCTCGGCGCCAACGTTGGCCGCACTGCCGCAGGTGGTGAATCAGCTCAAGGCCGGCGGCACCGACGTGCGCCTGTTGTACCTGGAGGCCACCAGCGAAGTGCTGGTGAAACGCTTCTCCGAGACCCGGCGCCGCCACCCGCTGTCCGGCAACCGCCTGACCGTGGAAGAATGCATCCAGCTGGAACGCGAGATGCTGGAGCATATCGTCGACCTGGGCCACCGCATCGACACCAGCAACCTGTCGGCCAATGCACTGCGCAGCTACGTGAAGGTGCTGGCCGAGGCCGACAGCAGCCGGCTGACGCTGGTATTCGAATCCTTCGGCTTCAAGCACGGCATTCCGCTGGATGCCGATTTCGTGTTCGACGTGCGCTGCCTGCCCAACCCCTACTACGACGAAAAGCTGCGCCCGCTCACCGGCCGCGACCAGGCGATCTGCGACTTCTTTGCCGGCGAGGCGGAGGTGGCGCAAATGCAGCAGGATATCGCCAGCTTTCTGCAGCGCTGGCTGCCGCGCTTCAAGCAGGACAACCGCAGCTACGTCACCGTCGCCATCGGCTGTACCGGTGGCCAGCATCGCTCGGTGTATCTGACCGAACAGCTGGCAGCCGCCTTTGCCGACGAGCAGGTGCTGCTGCGTCACCGCCAGCTGGATGGGCGCAGCAGCGACAGCCATAAATGAGCTGGCGCTGGCCGCGCCTGAAACCGGGCGACTGGCTGCTGCTGCTTGGCCTGTCCGCGCTGTGTCTGCTCAGCTTCCAGCGGCTCTGGACCACATCCGCCAGCGGTGAAGTCCAGCTGAGCGAGGCCGGTCGCGTGGTGCTGCGCTGGCCGCTGCGGCTGGATCGGCGCTTTGCACTGCATGGCCCGCTGGGCGTCACCAGTGTGGAAATACGCGCCGGACGTGCCCGCATTGCCAGCGACCCCAGCCCGCGCCAGTACTGTGTGCGCCAGGGCTGGATCAGCCGCCCGGGCGAAATCGCGCTGTGCCTGCCTAACCGCACCGCCATCAGCATTGCCGGAGGTCAGCACGATGACACCCTGGCCTACTGAACTCATCGCCAGCCGGCACGACCACCAACTGGCACGTCTTGCCGCTGCCGGTATCGCCCTGGCGCTGCTGGATGCCGCCCTGCCCAGCCCGCTGCCCGGCATCAAACCCGGGCTTGCCAATATCGTTACCCTGTATACGCTGGAAACACTGGGCTGGCGCGCCGCGATGTGGGTGAGCCTGCTGCGCATCGCCGGCGCCGGGCTGCTGCTGGGCAGCCTGTTTACCCCCGGTTTCTGGCTGAGCCTGGCTGGCGGCGCTGGCAGCCTGCTGCTGTTGGCCGCATCGCTGCTGCTGCCGGCACGCGGCTTCAGCGTGGTCAGCCGCAGCCTGCTGGCGGCCTGCGGCCATCTGGCCGGACAATTGCTGCTGGCGCGCGGCTGGCTGATTCCGCACGATGGCATCTGGCTGCTGCTGCCGCCACTGCTGACCGCGGCCACCATCACCGGCCTGCTCAATGGCCTGCTTACCCTTACCCTGCTGGAGTCCGCCACGGATGAAACCTGACACCGTTACCGTTGCCCTTACCGGTGCCTCCGGCCTGCCCTACGGCCTGCGCCTGATCGACTGCCTGCTCGCCGCCGGCGTGCGGGTGTGGGTGCTGTACTCGCAGGCGGCACAGGTGGTGGCGCAGCAGGAAATGCACCTCACCCTGCCCTCGCGCCCGGCCGAGCTGCAGCAATGGTTGGCCGCACGCTACCAGCCGGCGGATGGCCAGCTGCGGGTGTTCGGCCGCGAGGAATGGTTTGCGCCGCCGGCCTCGGGCTCGAACCCGGCCGACGCCATGGTGATCTGCCCGTGCTCGATGGGCACGCTGGCGGCAGTGGCGCAGGGCATGAGCGACAACCTGATCGAGCGCGCCGCCGATGTCACGATCAAGGAAGGCCGCAAGCTGGTACTGGTGCCGCGCGAAACCCCGCTGTCCGCCATCCACCTGGAAAACATGCTCAAGCTGGCGCGACTCGGCGTCTGCATCCTGCCACCCTCGCCCGGCTTCTATACCCACCCGCAGAGCGTGGATGACATGGTGGACTTCGTGGTCGCCCGCATCCTGGACCAGCTGCGCGTGCCGCAGCAACTGCTGCCCCGCTGGGGCGAGGAGCGCGCATGAACCCGCACACCGACATGCTCGATCTGCCCGCCCTGCGCCAACTGGAACTGGCCGCCGATGCCGCCGGGCTGGCGCTGATGCAGCGTGCCGCCGACAGCATTGCTGCCTGGGTACAAAAACATTACCCGCCGGCCAGCCGCATCCTGGCGGCAGTGGGCCCCGGCAATAACGGCGGCGACGCGCTGTTCGCCGCCTGCCGCCTGCGCCGTGCCGGCTACCAGGTGGAAGTGCTGCTGCCCGTGCCCGGCAACGCTGCGGTGCAGGCCGCGCTGGCTGAGTGGCAAGCGTTGGGCGGCAGCGTGCGGCCAACCCTGCCGACGGGCATCAGCGCGCTAGTGCCGGAACTGCTGCTGGACGGCCTGTTCGGCGTCGGGCTGGCACGGCCGCTGGAGGGAGAATGGCTGCACCTGATCGCGCAGCTGAACAGCCTGCCCTGCCGCAAGCTGGCCATCGATATCCCCAGCGGGCTGGATGCCATGCGCGGCCAGCCGCAAGGAGCCGCCTTGCAGGCCAACGTTACCCTGAGCTTTCTGTGCCCCAAGCCCGGCCTGTATACCGCCGCCGGCCCCGACCACTGCGGCGAGGTCATCATTGATGATCTGGCCTGCCCGCCCACGCTGTACCCGCCAACCGCCGGCACCCTGGCGCTGCCGGATGCCAGCGTGCTGCGCCGCAAGCGTGATTCGCACAAGGGCAGCCACGGCGTGCTCAGCATCATCGGCGGCGCACCGGGCATGACCGGCGCCGCGCTGCTGGCCGGTCGCGCCGCGCTGGCCATGGGTGCCGGCAAGATCTTCGTACACCCGCTGGACCTGGCCCTGACGCTGGACCCGCTATGCCCCGAGCTGATGCTGCGTCCGTGGCAGCACAATCTGCTGATTCCGGAGAACCACCAACTGGTGGTTGGCCCAGGACTTGGCTTGAGCGACCAGGCACATGCCGCACTGAGCCGTGCGCTGCTGCACCCAGGCAGCCTGCTGCTGGATGCCGACGGCCTGAACCTGCTGGCCGCCGATCATGGCCTGCAGCAGCTGCTGCAGCAACGTAGCGGCACCACCATCCTCACCCCGCACCCCACCGAAGCCGCGCGCCTGCTGGACAGCGATACCGCCAGTGTGCAGGCCGACCGCGTCGCCGCTGTGCGCGAGTTATCGCAGCGTTTCGACTGCGTGGTGCTGCTGAAAGGATGTGGTACCCTGCTCGCCCGCTACGGCCAACCCTATCGCCTGCTGACCCGCGGCAGCCCGTCGCTGGCAGTGGCCGGCCAGGGCGATGTGCTGGCTGGCGCCATCGCCGCGCTGCTGGCGCAGGGCATGGCGCCGCTGGATGCCGCCCACCTGGCCGCCGATGTGCATGCCAGCGCCGGCGAACATTACAGTGCGCAAGCCGGCGGCCCCATCGGCCTGAGTTGCCAGCAATTGCTACCCCTGATGACACATGAGCTGAACCACCGCGTCGCCAGCTCCGGAGTTCCACCGTTTTGAAGCAACAAAGTAAAGCCTATCTGTTCGGTCTGTCCGCCGTACTTGCCTGGTCCACCGTCGCCACCGCTTTCAAAATCAGCCTGCAGCACCTGAGCCCGGCGCAGCTGCTGCTATACGCCAGCGCGTTCTCGCTGCTGTCGCTGCTTACCATCCTTGGCTGGCAGCGCCGGCTCGGCGAGCTGCTGCCGGCGCTGCGTCGCCACTGGCGCCGCTCGCTGCTGCTGGGTGCGGTGAATCCCTTCGTCTACTACCTGATTCTGTTCCAGGCCTATGCGCTGCTGCCGGCGCAGGAGGCGCAAGCGCTGAACTACACCTGGGCGCTAACCATGACCCTGCTGGCGGTACCGGTGCTGGGGCAGCGCCTGCGCGCGCAGGACGCCATCGCCGCCGTGGTGTGCTACGGCGGGGTACTCACCATCGCCACCCGCGGCGCGCCGTTTGCGCTGCAGTTCAGCAACCTGCCGGGGGTGGGCTTCGCGCTGCTGTCCACCCTGCTATGGGCCGGCTACTGGCTGTTCAATACCCGCGACGAGCGCGAACCGGTAATCGGCCTGACGCTGAACTTCCTGCTGTCGCTGCCGCTGACGCTGCTGTGGTGCGCGCTCACCGGCGAGCTGCACGCCGTGGCCTGGCAAGGCATCGCCGGCGCCGCCTACGTGGGCATGCTGGAGATGGGTTTCACCTTCGTGCTGTGGCTGTCTGCCATGAAGCTGACGCAAAGCACCGCGCGCATCGCCAACCTGATCTTCCTGTCGCCGATGCTGTCGCTGTTCCTGATCAATCTGCTGCTGGGCGAGCCCATCCTGCCCAGCACTCTGGTCGGGCTGGGGCTGATCCTGGGCGGGCTGCTGCTGCAGAAGCTGCCAGTACGGCGGCCTGCGGAAACAGTCAGCAAAGACGACTGACGCCCCCCATAAACAAATGCGGCCAACCTTGATTGCCAAGGTTGGCCGTATTGTTTTCCAGCGTAGCGAATCAGGCCGCGCTGCCCGCCTTCGGCTCACGCAAGCCCGGTGGCAGTGCAAAAATGATGTGCTCTTCCACGCCGTCCAGCTCGCTGACATTGTCTGCACCATAGGCCTTGATCTGCTCGATCACCGCCTGCACCAGCACTTCCGGCGCGCTGGCGCCAGCGGTCACACCCACCTGCTGCTTGCCGGTAAACCATTCCGCCTTGAGCAGGCTGGCGTTGTCCACCATGTAGGCATCCACGCCGCGCAGCGCTGCGACTTCGCGCAGGCGGTTGGAGTTGGAGCTGTTGGGCGAACCCACCACGATGACGATGTCGCACTGGTCGGCCAGTACTTTCACCGCGTCCTGGCGGTTCTGCGTGGCGTAGCAGATGTCGTCCTTCTTCGGGCTGTGAATCGCCGGGAAGCGCGCCTTCAAGGCCTCGATGATGTCGCGGGTCTCGTCCACCGACAGCGTGGTCTGGCTGACATAGCTCAGCGCCTGCGGATTCTGCACCTGCAACTTGGCCACGTCGGCCACGGTTTCCACCAGGTACATGTGGTCGTCCACCTGGCCCATGGTGCCTTCCACTTCCGGGTGGCCGGCGTGGCCGATCATGATGATCTCCATGCCGGACTGGTGCATGCGCTTCACTTCCACGTGCACCTTGGTCACCAGCGGGCAGGTGGCGTCGTATACGGTCAGCCCCAGCGCCTCGGCCTCCTGCCGTACCGACAGCGGTACGCCGTGGGCGGAGTAGATCAGCGTGCTGCCGGCTGGCACATCCTTCAGTTCCTCGATGAACACCGCGCCCTTGGCACGCAGGTTCTCCACCACGAAACGGTTGTGCACCACTTCGTGACGCACGTAGATCGGCGCGCCGTACAGCTCCAGCGCGCGCTCGACGATGGCGATGGCGCGGTCCACCCCGGCGCAGAAGCCGCGCGGGTTGGCCAGCATGATGGTTTTCGTCATCGGAATGTCCTTTGAGGGAGTGGGGGTCGAGAGTGGGACTGGAGCCGGTGGCGGCCAAACTTGGCCGCACACCGCTACTCCCCACTCCCTACTCCCGATGCTTCAGAGAATCCAGCACCATCAGCGCCGCACCGACGCAGATGAAGCTGTCGGCCACGTTGAACGCCGGGTAGTACCAGCTGTGCTGCCAGTGCACCTGAATGAAATCGATGACATGGCCGTGGATCATGCGGTCGATCACATTGCCCAGCGCACCACCGATGATGAACGACGCCGCCAGGTTCATCAGGCAGCTGAACTGCCCCTTCACGATGTTCCAGCCCAACCAGCCGGATACGCCGAAGGCCAGCAGGGTAAAGAAGTACTTCTGCCAGCCGCCTGCACCGGCGAGAAAGCTGAACGCCGCCCCCGGGTTGTACAGCAGGGTGAAGTTCAGCACACCGGGGATGACTTCGCGCTGCTCGCCGAACTGGTAGCTGCCGTTGAAGTAGATCTTGGTGAGTTGATCCAGCACGATCACCAGCAGCGCGATGCCAAACCAGCGCAGGCTGCGCTTGGCGGCCGATTCACCGGCCGCCACAGAACACGCTTTAAGCATGAACACGCGCCTCGCCTGCACCGTCGATGTTGTCCACACAGCGGCCGCACACGGTTTCATGGCCGGCATGCGCGCCGACATCGGCACGGTAATGCCAGCAACGCTCGCACTTGGCGTGCTCGGACGGCGCAACTGCAATGCTGGTCTCGGCACCTTCGCTCAGGTTCACGCGCGACACGATCAGCACGAACTTGAGGTCATCGCCCAGGCTGGCCAGCTGCTGGTACAGCTCGCCGGCGGCAACCACGTCCAGCTCGGCCTGCAGCGAGGAACCCAGTTTCTCGGCACTGCGCAGCGCCTCGATCTGCTTGTTCACTTCGGCGCGGAAGTCGCGGATCGCCTGCCACTTGGTCACCAGCGCTGCCTCGCTGCCGGCGGCCGGGTTCGGGAACTCGTGCCACACGTGGAACAGCGGGGTTTCTTCCTCGCTGCCCAGCAGCACCTGCCAGGCTTCGTCGGCGGTGAAGCACAGTACCGGCGACAGCAGCAGCAGCAGGCTGCGGGTGATGTGGTACAGCGCGGTCTGCGCACTGCGGCGGGCATGACTATCGGCCTTGGTGGTGTACAGGCGGTCTTTCAGCACGTCCAGGTAGAAGGCGCCCAGGTCTTCCGAGCAGTAGTTCACGATCTCCTGCATGGCGTGGTGGAAGGCGTAGCGCGGGTACAGCTCGCCAGTCACCTTCTCCTGCATTTCCTTGGCCATCATCAGCGCGTAGCGGTCGATCTCGGCCAGGCGCTCGTACGGCACGGCGTTTTCCATCGGGTCGAAGTCCGACAGGTTGGCCAGCAGGAAGCGGATGGTGTTGCGCAGGCGGCGGTAGCTCTCGGTCACGCGCTTGAGGATCTCGTCGGAGATCGCCAGCTCGCCGGAGTAGTCGGTGGAAGCCACCCACAGGCGCAGGATGTCGGCACCCAGGGTGTCGTTCACCTTCTGCGGCGCCACCACATTGCCCTTGGACTTGGACATCTTCATGCCCTTGCCGTCCACCACGAAGCCGTGGGTGAGCAGCTGCTGGTACGGGGCGCGGCCGATGGTGGCGCAGCCGGTGAGCAGCGACGACTGGAACCAGCCGCGGTGCTGGTCGGAGCCTTCCAGGTACAGGTCGGCTGGCCAGGCCAGTTCCGGGCGCTGCTTCAGCACCGCGAAGTGGGTGGAGCCAGAGTCGAACCACACGTCCAGGGTGTCGCTGAGCTTGCGGTAGTTGGCCGCATCGTCACCCAGCAGTTCAGCCGCATCCAGGCTGAACCAGGCTTCGATGCCCTGCTGTTCGATGCGCAGCGCCACCTGTTCCAGCAGCGCGGCGGAATCCGGGTGCAGCTCGCCACTTTCCTTGTGCACGAAGAAGGTCATCGGCACGCCCCAGTTGCGCTGGCGCGATACGCACCAGTCCGGGCGGTTGCCGATCATCGCTTCCAGACGGGCACGGCCCCAGGCCGGGAAGAACTCGGTGCTGTCCACGGCCTGCTTGGCGCGCTCGCGCAGCACCTGGCCGTCGTTGCCGGCCTTGTCCATGCCGATGAACCACTGCGCGGTGGCACGGAAGATGATCGGGGTCTTGTGGCGCCAGCAGTGCGGGTAGCTGTGCAGCAGCTTGTCCTGGTGAATCAGGGTGCCCTGCTCAGCCAGGGTTTCGATCACTTTCGGGTTGGCTTCCCATACCGACAGGCCGGCAAACAGCTCGGTAGTGCTCTTGTAGCGGCCGTTGTCGGCTACCGGGTTATCCACCGCCAGCCCGTACTGCTGGCCGACCTGGAAGTCTTCCAGGCCGTGCGCCGGCGCGGTGTGCACCAGGCCGGTACCGGCATCGGTGGTCACGTGGTCGCCACAGATGATAGGCACTTCGCGGCTGTAGAACGGGTGCTGCAGGCGGATCAGGTCCAGCTGCTCGCCCACGGTTTCGCCCAGCACTGTTGCGCCTTCAAAGCCGTAGCGCTTCAGCGCCGACTCGGCCAGCTCCTTCACCAGGATCAGCTTGCCCTTGGGGGTGTCGATCAGCTGGTAGGTAAGGCTGGCACTGACAGCAACGGCCTGGTTGGCCGGCAGCGTCCATGGCGTGGTGGTCCAGATCACCGCGTAGGCGTCATCCAGGCTGCCCGACAGGCCGAAGGCTGCGGCCAACTTGTCGCCGTCCAGCACGCGGAAGCCGACGTCGATGGCCGGCGAGGTCTTGTCCTCGTACTCCACCTCGGCCTCGGCCAGAGCGGAGCCGCACTCGATACACCAGTGCACCGGCTTCTCGCCCTTCATCAGGTAGCCGTTTTCATAAACCTTGCCGAGGGTGCGCACAATGTCGGCCTCGGTCTTGAACGCCATGGTCAGGTAGGGGTTGTCCCAGTCGCCCAGCACGCCCAGGCGGATGAAATCCTTCTTCTGGCGCGCGATCTGCTCATAGGCGTACTCGCGGCACAGCTCGCGGAACTTGGCCGCTGGAATGTCCTTGCCGTGCAGCTTTTCCACCATCAGTTCGATCGGCAGACCGTGGCAATCCCAACCCGGCACGTAAGGTGCATCGAAACCGGACTGGGTCTTGGAGCGGACGATGATGTCCTTCAGTACCTTGTTGACGGCGTGGCCGATGTGGATGTCGCCGTTGGCGTACGGCGGGCCGTCATGCAGGATGAACTTGGGACGACCGGCCGCGATCTGGCGCAGCTTCTGGTAGCGCTGCTGCTCCTGCCAGCTTTTCAGCCAGCCCGGTTCACGTTTGGCCAGGTCACCGCGCATCGGAAACGGGGTGTCCAGCAGGTTTACGGTCTTGCGGTAGTCGATGCTCATGCCTGATCTCGTTGCAAACTGTTCAAATAGGTTCTGGCGCTGGCGGCATCGTGGTCGATCTTGGCCACCAGCTCGTTCAAATCGTTAAAGCGCTGTTCATCCCGCAGCTTGTGCAGGAAATGCACGGTCAGACGCTGACCGTACAGATCGCCGTGGAAATCGAACAGGTATACCTCCAGCTTGTAGTGCTGGCTGTCGGTCACGGTCGGGTTCTTGCCCAGGCTTGCCACGCCGCCCAGCCGACCGGCCGGGGTATCCACCTGTACCACGAACACGCCTTCCAGCGGCGGGCGGCGGTGCGGCAGATGCACGTTGGCGGTGGGGTAGCCGATAGTGCGCCCCAGCTTCTGCCCATGCATCACCTTGCCGGATACCTGGTAGGGGCGCCCCAGCAGGCGGGCGGCGCTATCCAGATCGCCTGCGGCCAACCTGTCGCGCACCAGGGTGCTGGAAGCACGCTCGCCGGCCACCAACACCGATGGCATCGCTTCGGTAACGAAGTCGCTACAGGACTGCAGCAATTCGAAATTGCCCTTGCGGTCGGCACCGAACTGGAAATCGTCGCCGATCAGCAGATAGCGGGTTTGCAGCTCTTGCAGCAGCACCTGCTGTACGAAGTCTTCCGCCGCCATGCGCGAAAAAGCATGGTTGAAGCGGTAGATGAACACGTAATCGACGAGGTTGCCCTGGGCAAGGAACTGCAGCTTGTCGCGCAGCACAGACAGCCGCGCCGGCGGCTGGCCCCTGGCAAAGAATTCACGTGGATGCGGCTCGAAGGTCAGCAGCGCCGTGGGCAGACCACGGGCATCAGCCTCTTCGCGCAGACGAGCCAGCATGCGTTGATGCCCCAGGTGCACGCCATCGAAATTGCCTATGGTCAAGGCACAGGGCGGCAGGTCGAAACGGCAGGGACTTCCCAGAAACGCACGCATGGTTGCACAAAAACTAGGTAAAGGGCGATTTTAACCAGCCAACCGGCACAACGCCAGTAAAACGCCCAAACAAAAAGCCCCGGCGAACCGGGGCTTTTGTACTGAAGATCAGCGATTTAGCCGATTACTTCACTTCTTCCTGCTTGGCAGTTTCAACAGTTACGTCGAAACGGCGATCGCCAGCCAGGCAAGCGATCAGATCTGCACGCTTCTTGAACTTCTTGGCAGTGCATTCTGCGGTCAGCTTGGCTTCGGATTCGCCCTTGCCGATAGCAGTTACCTTGTCGGACGGTACGCCAGCAGCCACGAAGTAATCCTTCACAGCATTAGCGCGCTTGTCAGACAGGTTCTGGTTGTACTTCTCGGAACCCAGGTAGTCAGTGTGACCGGTAACGGTAACAGCCTTCAGCATGCTGTCAGACTTCAGGCTGTTGGCCAGGTCGTTCAGTTGCTGGTTGCCTTCGATGATCTTGGCACTGTTGAATTCGAACAGGCCTTCAGCAGACAGGCTTACGTTCTTGGTCACGTACTTCGGCGCCATCGGGGCCGGAGCCGGAGCAACCGGAGCAACGGCAACGGCCGGAGCGCGGTCGCCACATTCAACCAGGCCGTCACGAGCCTGATCGTAAGTGGTCGGCAGGCGCCAGCATTCGCCGTAGCCATTTTTCACCACGTTCTGTACGTGGCCATCAATGGAATAACCTTGGTTCGGTGCAGCAACGGCTGCAGCAGACAGCAGCAGGGAAGCAAGCAGGGCGCTCAGTTTGATCGATTTTTTCATGTTGGATCCTCTAAATTGATGCAAGCATCATGGGGGAGAGCCTGCTATTTAACACAGACTGAAAAATAGCAGGTGAATTCCGGGCATCACGCCTGCGTCTGGAAGTAAAACGCATCCTGCGTGAATATAGAAAACCGAACAGCTACATGTCAATGTCGCATTTTTAAATAATCATAAAAAAAGCAACACTTTGACATGTGATTCTATCGATAATAGCCACTATAGTTGCCGGAAAACGACACCTCAATGCGAAACGCGCCGCTTCAGCAACGGTACCGGTTTGAGGACTGTCCCCTGATATTGTTCGCTGAAATCGGCCAGCCCATCCAGCGCCTCTGTCGCCGAGCGATCCTCGCGGATCGCAAACGCGTCAAAGCCCACCTGCGCCATATAGGACAGCTGATCTCGCAGGACATCGCCCACAGCACGAAGTTCCCCGGCATAACCGAGTCGCTCCCGCAGGGTGCGGGCAATACTGTAGCCGCGACCATCGGCAAATGCAGGGAAGTCGATGGCGATCAGCTGCAGACTACCCAGATGCTCCTGCAATGCCAGCGGGTCGCTATCCGGAGACAACAGCACGGCCAGCCCTCCCTGGTGGCCGGCGGCGGCAACCTGCAGGAAACGCTGCAGCGGCAGAATCACGTCGTCACTGGCAGCAAACACGGCTTCGGCGTCGCGCAGCAGCTGCCAGCTGTCGTCGACAATCAGCTCGCCACGTTTAATCAAGTTTTGCATATACACGCTCCCTGAACGGTTCCAGGCCGATACGGCGCACGGTCTCGATAAAACGCTCACCCGCGAGACGTTGCTCAAGGTAAAGCTTCATGATTTTTTCAAATGCGGTCGGTACGTCTGCCTGGGCAAAGGACGGGCCGATCACCTTGCCAATGGCGGCCTGGTTGCCCTGGCTGCCGCCGAGCGTGATCTGGTACCACTCCTCACCGTTCTTGTCGACGCCGAGAATGCCGATATTGCCAATATGGTGATGACCACAGGCGTTCATGCAACCAGAGAAGTTGCAGTCGATATCGCCCAGATCAAACAGGTAATCGAGGTCGTCGAACTTGCGCTGGATCGCCTCCGCCACCGGAATGGAGCGGGCATTGGCCAGCGAACAGAAATCGCCGCCCGGGCAGCAGATGATATCGGTCAGCAGGCCGATGTTCGGCGTGGCAAAGCCATGCTCCTTTGCCAGCAACCATACCTGGTACAGATCGCTTTCCTTCACGTCCGGCAGAATCAGGTTCTGTTCGTGCGCCACGCGCAGCTCACCAAAGCTGTAGCGGTCGGCCATATCGGCAGCCACGTCCATCTGCGCAGCGGTGATGTCACCCGGCGGCACGCCGGTTTTCTTCAGCGACAGCACCACCGAGCGGTAACCGGCCTGCTTGTGGCCGTGAGTGTTGCGCTCCAGCCAGCGGGCAAACGCAGGTTCAGCCTGCTGTTTTGCAACGAATTCAGCCGGGTTGACCGCAAGCGTTTCATAGGCCGGGTCGGTAAAGAAGGCGGCGTAGTAGGCCACGTCGGCATCGCTGAGGGTGGACGGGCCGTCCTTCAGGTGCAGCCACTCGTCTTCCACCTTGGCGGCAAATGCTTCCACCGTCATCGCCTGCACCAGAATCTTGATGCGTGCCTTGTACTTGTTGTCACGGCGACCAAAGCGGTTGTACACGCGCAGCACCGCATCCAGGTAAGTCAGCAGATGGCGGGGGGGCAGGAATTCGCGCACCACCTTGCCCACCATCGGGGTACGGCCCAAGCCGCCGCCGACAATCACGCGGAAGCCGACTTCACCGGCATCATTGCGCACCACGTGCAGGCCAATATCATGTACCCAGGTAGCGGCACGATCCTGCTGGCTACCGGATACCGCGATCTTGAACTTGCGCGGCAGGTAGGCGAATTCCGGGTGCAGCGTGCTCCACTGGCGGATGATCTCGCAGTAGGCGCGACCATCGATCAGTTCATCCGCGGCCACGCCGGCAAAGGCGTCGGTGGTGGTATTGCGTACACAGTTACCGGAAGTCTGGATGGCGTGCATTTCCACTTCGGCCAGTTCAGCCAGAATGTCAGGCACGGTTTCCAGCGCCGGCCAGTTGAACTGGATGTTCTGGCGGGTAGTGAAGTGGCCATAGCCCCGGTCATAAGTACGGGCAATGTGCGCTAGCTTGCGCAGCTGGGTACTGTTGAGGTGACCATAAGGAATAGCGACACGCAGCATCGGCGCATGGCGCTGGACATACAGGCCGTTCATCAGGCGCAGCGGGCGGAACTCGTCCTCGCTCAGTTCGCCAGCCAGGAATCGCCTGGTCTGATCGCGAAACTGGGCTACCCGTTCGCGCACCAGGCGGTGGTCCACTTCATCGTACTTGTACATGCAGAAACTCTCTTTGTCAGCCTGGCCGCCGAATGCGGCCAACCTTAGGTTATTCCGGGCTTACTCGGGACGCTTGAGCGGACTGGCCTTCACGTGCAGGCCGCATTCTTTGCTGTCGGGGTTTTCCCACCACCAGCGGCCAGCACGGATATCCTCGCCCACCGCGATCGGGCGGGTACAGGGCGCACAGCCAATGGACGGCACATGCTTGTCGTGCAGGCTGTTGTACGGCACGTCATTTGCGCGGATGTATTCCCACACCTCTTTCTCGGTCCAGTCCAGCAGCGGGTTGAACTTCATCAGGCCGTTATCAGCGTCGAATTCGGCTTCCGGCAGATCGACGCGGGTCAGCGACTGCTGGCGGCGCAGGCCGGTGATCCAGCCATCCAGCCCTGCCAGTGCACGCTTCAGCGGCTCGATCTTGCGAATGTGGCAACAGCCCTTGCGCAGCTCCACACTATTGTAGAAGGCATTAATGCCGTTCTGGTTCACATAGGTCTCCAGCGCGGCGGCGTCCGGGTAGTACACGCGCACCGGGTTGGCCGGATAGCGTTCGCCCACCTTCTGCATCAGGTCGTAGGTTTCCACCGGCAGGCGCCCGGTATCCAGACTGAAAATGCCGATAGGCAGCTGCAGAGTGGCGATCAGGTGGGTCAGCACCATGTCTTCGGCACCAAAGCTGTTGGCCAGCGCCACCTTGCCATGTTTGGCGGCAATGTCTTTCAGCAACGCTTCGGTATGGGCGAGCTTGTCGGCAAGGCTCATCGGGTACTCCAGGGCGTGGGTGTAGAGTGTGCGATGGTAGCCAAAGCCTTTAATTCCGAAAAGAATATTGTGTTAGTATTTAATTACTAACGGTTTTAAAGAGGCGCCCATGAAACTCCAGCAACTACGCTACCTGGTAGAAGTCGCCAAGCAGGGTCTGAACGTATCGGAAGCTGCCGAAAAGCTGCACACCTCGCAGCCCGGCATCTCCAAGCAGATCCGCCTGCTGGAGGACGAACTGGGCATCCAGGTATTCATCCGCAACGGCAAGCGCGTAGTGGCGGTGTCGGAGCCGGGCAAGGAGGTGCTGCGCATTTCCGAGCGCATTCTGCGCGAGGCGCAGAACCTGAAACGCGTAGGCGAGGAGTTTTCGCGTGAGGCCGAGGGTGCGCTGACCATCGCCACCACCCACACCCAGGCACGCTACGCACTACCGAAAGTCATCACCGCCTTCGTGCAGCGCTACCCCAAGGTACGGCTGTCGATCAAACAGGGCAGCCCGACACAGATCTGCGACATGGTGGTTTCCGGCGAGGCGGATCTGGCCATCGCCACCGAGGGCATCTCGCTGTACAAGGAACTGGCGATGCTGCCCTGCTACGAGTGGAACCGCAGCGTGGTGGCACCGCAAGGGCACCCGCTATTTTCGCTGGACCATCCGCTGACGCTGGCCGACATCGCCAGCTACCCCATCATCACCTACGATTTTGCCTTTGCCGGCCGCTCCAAGATCAACCAGTCCTTCCACGATGCCGGGCTCAGCCCCAACGTGGTGCTCACCGCCATCGATACCGACGTGATCAAGACCTATGTGCGCCTGGGTCTGGGCATCGGCATTATTGCCAGCATGGCATTCGAGCCAGGACAGGATCAGGGGCTGGCCGCACTGGACGCCGGCAAGCTGTTCGAACCCTCCACCACCAAGATCGGCATCCGCAAGGACGCCTACCTGCGCGGTTATGCCTATACCTTCATCGAGCTGTTTGCCCCGCACCTGACCCGCAAGGCGGTGGATGGCGCGCTGCATCACAGCGAAGACGAGGCATAAGCCCCCACCCAGGGTTGGCCGCAAGGGCGGCCACAGCCAAAATGAAAACGGGGCCAATGGCCCCGTTTGTCATGGTTCTGGCACACGCTTACAGCGTCAGACCACCAGTCACTTCGATGGCGGCACCGTTGATGTAGCTTGCTTCGTCAGAAGCCAGCCAGGCATATACGTTGGCGATTTCTTCCGGCTGTGCCATACGCTTCATCGGTACCTTGTCTTCCATGGCCTGGATTACCTTCTCCGGCATGGACTTCAGGATCGGAGTGGCAACAAAACCCGGGCATACCGCGTTGGCGCGAATGCCTTTCTTGCCCAGCTCCTTGGCCCAGGTCTTCACGAAACCGATCACGCCGAACTTGGAGGCAGCGTAGTTGGTCTGGCCGAAGTTGCCGTACACGCCAACCACGGAAGACGCGTTCAGGATCACGCCGGCGCCCTGCTCGATCATGGTGTCCACCACGGCCTTGGTACAGTTGTAAACGCCCTTCAGGTTGATGTCGATTACCTTGTCGAACTGGTCTTCGGTCATCTTGATCAGCTGCGCATCCATCACGATACCGGCATTGTTGACCAGAACGTCAATGCGCCCGAACTGGGTCTTCAGCGCGCCAACCATATCGGCAATCTGGGACTTGTCGGTAACGTCAACCTTGTAGCCAACCGCCTCGGCGCCGCTGGCTTTCAGTTCTTCCACCACGGTATTCACCGCATCCAGATTGATGTCGCATACAGCAACAATCGCGCCTTCCTTGGCGAATTTTTCGGCAGTGGCCTTACCGATACCACTGGCACCACCGGTAATGATGGAGACTTTCCCTTTCAAGCGCATATTTCTTCCTTTGCTGATTTGCAGGCGACCCGATAGTCGCGACCGGTCGTGTCCTCCACCACCGACCCTCGAGATAGCTATCCCTGTTCTTAATCTGTCTTTTCTGTTTGTTATGCCGGTTGGCAGGGGCAAAATTATTGCACCGCACAACCTATCGTGCGGTGCAATATAGCGCATGCTTGCCGCGAAGGTAAAGCAATCGCTCTAGCAGCTTTACCCTTACTGTCAGCAGTGTGGCAACTTGGGCGCAACATGCAAAAAGGGTGGCCAAGGCCACCCTTTTTGCGCTTCGCATAAAGCCTTATTCCAGGCCCTTGCTGGCCAGGTAATCCTCGTAATTGCCGGTGTAGTAGTCGTAACCACCCTTACCATCCAGTTCGATGATGTGAGTCGCCAGCGAGCTCACGAACTGACGGTCATGCGATACAAAAATCAGGGTGCCCCGGTACTTTTCCAGCGCCATGTTCAGCGCTTCGATGGACTCCATGTCCATGTGGTTGGTCGGTTCATCCATGATCATCACGTTCGGCTTCTGCAGGATCAGCTTGCCGTACAGCATGCGGCCCTTCTCACCACCAGACAGCACGCGCACAGCCTTTTCCACATCATTGCTGCCGAACAGCAGACGCCCCAGCGTACCGCGGATCACCTGCTCGTCGTCGCCTTCCTGGCCCCACTGGCGCATCCACTCGGTCAGCGTCCAGTCAGAATCAAAGTCTGCCTCGTGATCCTGGGCAAAGTAGCCCACCTGGGCCTTTTCCGCCCACTTGATGCTGCCGCTGTCCGCGGTAACGCCCTCGGCGAACTGGGCTTCGAAAGCACCGGCCAGCAGTTTCACCAGGGTGGATTTACCGGCACCGTTGGGGCCGATGATGGCCAAGCGCGCACCGGCTTCCAAAATGAAGCTCAGGTTCTTGAACAGCACCTTGTCGCCATAAGCCTTGTTGACGCCGGAAACATCCACCGCCTGGCGATGCAGCTTCATCTTGTCGTCCATCTCGAAGCGGATGAACGGGCTCTGACGGCTGGATGGCTTCACTTCCACCATCTCGGCCTTCAGTTTGTCCACCTGCTTCAGACGGCTGGTGGCCTGGCGGGCCTTGGACTTGTTGGCCGAGAATCGGGCTACGAATTCTTGCAGATCCTGAATGCGCTCCTTGGCCTTGGCATTGGAGCTGAGCTGACGTTCACGCGCCTGGGTGGAGGCGATCATGTAGTCGTCGTAATTACCCGGGTAGATGCGGATGGTGTTGTAGTCCAGATCCGCCATGTGAGTACACACTTCATTCAGGAAGTGGCGGTCGTGCGAAATGATGATCATGGTGGAGTTGCGCTCGTTCAGCACGTGCTCCAGCCAGCGAATGGTGTTGATGTCCAGGTTGTTGGTCGGTTCGTCCAGCAGCAGGATGTCCGGGTTGGAGAACAGCGCCTGTGCCAGCAGCACGCGCAACTTCCAGCCAGGCGCCACTTCGCTCATCGGGCCGAAGTGCTGCTCCACCGGAATGCCAACGCCCATCAGCAGCTCACCGGCGCGCGCTTCGGCGGTGTAGCCGTCGTACTCGGCAAACTTGGCCTCCAGTTCGGCAGCGCGCATGTAGTCGTCTTCAGTGGCTTCCAGATTGGCGTAGATGGCGTCGCGCTCACTCATCGCCGCCCACATTTCCACGTGCCCCTGCAGCACCACGTCGATCACGCGCTGATCTTCGTAGCCAAACTGGTCCTGGCGCAGCTTGCCCAGGCGCAGGCCGCTCTCGATCGCGACTTCACCGCTGGTCTGCTCCAGGTCTCCGCCGAGGATTTTCATGAAAGTGGACTTGCCGGAACCGTTGGCACCGATCAGGCCATAGCGGTTGCCTTCGCCAAACTTCACGGAAACCTTGTCGAAAAGCGGCTTGGCGCCGAACTGCATGGTAATGTTGCTTGTCGTAATCACGCGGCTAATTCCTTATACCAGTCTCTGATGTGTACCGGAAAACCGTGCATTTTAGCACAAAGCTCCTAACAATCAGCGGCTTGCGCGCAGCGCGTATTGCTTGCGCCCCGCAAGCGGAATTCCGCTACAATCAGCCATCTCCATTCAACTTTATCCAGATAGGCAGACCCATGCTTACCGGCAGCCTTGTTGCACTGGTCACCCCGATGTTCGAGGACGGCCAGGTCGATTTCGAATCGCTCAATCGTCTCGTAGATTTCCACATTGCCAACGGTACCGACGGCATCGTGGCGGTTGGCACCACTGGCGAATCCGCCACGCTTGCCGTGGAAGAGCACATCAAGGTGGTAGCGGCCACGGTGAAACATGTCGCAGGGCGCATTCCCGTTGTGGCAGGTACCGGCGGCAATTCCACTTCGGAAGCCATCGAGCTTGCCCGCCTGGCCAAGAGCGCCGGCGCCAGCCAGACCCTGTCGGTAGTGCCCTACTACAACAAGCCGACCCAGGAAGGCATTTACCAGCACTTCCGCGCCATTGCCGAAGCTGTGGACATTCCGGTAATCCTGTACAACGTACCGGGCCGTACCGTGGCCGACATGAGCAACGATACCGCCCTGCGTCTGGCGCAGATCGACAACATCGTTGGCCTCAAGGATGCCACCGGCGACATCGGCCGTGCCTGCGATCTGGTACTGCGTGCGCCTTCCGATTTTGCGCTGTACTCCGGCGATGACGCTACCGGCATGGCCTTCATGTTGTGCGGCGGCCATGGCGTGATTTCGGTTACCGCCAACGTTGCCCCACGCCTGATGAGCGACCTGTGCAAAGCCGCACGTAGCGGCGAAACCCGCACCGCACGCAACATCAATGACAAGCTGCAAGGCCTGCACAAGCAGCTGTTCATCGAACCCAACCCGATTGCCCCCAAGTGGGCCATGCACCGCCTGGGCCTGATGCCAGCCGGCTTGCGCCTGCCGCTGACCCCGCTGACTGCAGGTTCCGCACCCGTGGTAGAAGCCGCCATGCACCAGGCTGGCGTACTGTAACCAGTTGAACATGCCCATGAACAAGACTCTGATTAGCAGCCTGCTCTGCGCCAGCCTGATGTCCGCCTGCGCCAGCAGCAATCCGGATAGCAAGTACGATTTCAAATCCGACAGTCCCAAGGCCAAGGTCGGGCTGGAGGTTCCTCCCGACCTGAGCATGCCGCGCCAGCAGGATCGCTACCCGCTGCCAGCCAGCACCAGCGCCCTGGCACAACAGCAGGCAGCGGCCGCGCAAGCAGGTAAACCGGCAGGCAACAGCCAGGTCTTGCCGCAAACTAGCGGCAACGCTGCCATGGAACGCGCCGGCAGCCAACGCTGGGTAAGCGTGAAAGACAAATCACCTGCAGAACTATGGCCGCTGCTGAAAGCCTTCTGGCAGGACAATGGCTTCGTGATCCAGACCGAAGATCCGGAAATCGGCTACATGGAAACCGACTGGGCGGAAAACCGCGCCAAGCTGGGTACCAGCGCCATTCGCAACCTGCTGGAAAACGTCGGCCTGGGCTCGGTGATGTCCACGCCGGAGCGCGACCGCTTCCGCATCCGCCTGGAAAAGAATGGCAACGGCAGCGATGTATTCTTCAGCCACCGCGGCATGTATGAAATCTACATCAGTGAAGAAAAACGGGAAACTCGCTGGCAGCCCCGCCCTGCCGATCCGGAACTGGAAGCAGTCTTCCTGGAACGCTTCCTGGTGCGCCTCGGCGTGGATGAAAAAGTCGCCGCACAGCAGACCAAGCAGGCCACGCCAGACACTGCCAGCAATAAGGCCAGCATCGTTGACGGCAGCATCCTGCTGGCCGACGGCTTCGACCGTGCCTGGCGCCGTGTCGGCCTTGCCCTGGAACATAACGGCCTGAGCATTACCGATCGCGATCGCTCGCTTGGCATGTATTTTGTTCTGCCAACTGAAGATGATGCCCAGGCCAAGCAAAAGTCGGAAGGCGGCTTCTGGAGCAGCTTGGCATTCTGGCGCAGCGATGACAGCAAGGCAGAGGGCACCCACCCCAGCCTGCGTGTCAAACTGAGCGCTCAGGGCGACAACCAGGTCAAGATCGAATTGCTGAATGACAGCAATGCCCAGTGGCCAAGCAAGCAGAAAGAACTATTGCTGCAGAAAATGGCGGCCGAGCTGAACTAAGCCAATGCCATCAATAAAAAAGCCCGCATGCGCGGGCTTTTTTATTTCCTGCCAGCACCACAAGAAGTACAGGCAACAAAAAACCGGCCCGAGGGCCGGCTTTTCTGGCAATCACTATTAAGTGATTACTGAGCAGCGGAAGCGTCAGCCGGAGCGGAAGCGTCAGCAGCCGGAGCGGAAGCTTCAACCGGAGCGGAAGCTTCAACCGGAGCGGAAGCCTCAACGGCCGGAGCGGAAGCTTCTACCGGGGCTTCTTCTTTTTTGCCGCAAGCGGACAGAGCAACGGCCAGCAGGGCAGCAACGAGGAGCGACTGTTTCATTTGTTTATTACCTTTGAAAGTAGGTTGAACAAGACGTCTGGTTCACCACATCCTCAGCAAAAGCGCTTACTAGAGAAAGCAGTGGAGATACTGTCAGTGGGCGAGATTGTAGCACGAATAAAATTGCTGAGAAGGGGGTAGCAAGTAATTTATTGCAGATATTTCGCAAACCAATGTTGCATAGCAGCAAACAGCACTTGGCACCCCAGCCTACCAACAGAAATTTCTTCGCTTTCGATCCCGCCAGGATATTGGCATGTTACAGCAATCAGCGGGCCAATGGTAGCGGATACCACCAGCCGGCAAGGTATCCTTCGTACAGCATCGGCAACATCGTGTCTTTTATCTGCCCGGCTTCCAGGCAGCGGGCATTGGCAAAATGTTGCCAAGCGGACAGGTCTGCCTGTTCACATTCCAACACACTTCCGTTGCAGTACAGCATGTCATTGCAATAAAGAATCTGGCTTTTCAAATCCAGCTCTATCCCATTCGCCAGGGACATTTCAGTGAACGCATCCTCGTCCAGCTCCTCTTCCGGCGCATCGTAAAATACATGCGGCTTGGGCTCGGTCAGGTAATGGCCAAGAAAATCGGCAACGGTATGCTCATCCCAGCGAATCTCGCTCAGCATGCGGCCAACCTGTTGCACCATTTCGCTGCTGATGCGCGCCGGATCTGGCTGGCTGCGCAGATCCGGGTCGGCATAGCGGCCATCCATGCACACCCGGTCCTGCAGATACACCAGGAACTCGGTCGCAAGTTCCTGCGCTGTCGGTGCCCTAAAGCCAATGGAATAGGTCATGCCGGGCTCCAGCGCCACACCGTGGTGGGCACATTTCGGCGGCAGATACAGCATGTCGCCATGCTCCAGGATGAACTCCTGCTCCGGGCGGAAATCCTGCAGCACCTTGATCGGCGCATCTTCGATAAAGCGTTCGTCCTGCTGGGTGGATATCTGCCAGCGCTTGCGCCCGCCTACCTGCAGCAGGAATACGTCATAGGAATCGAAGTGCGGCCCTACCGTCCCACCTGGCGGCGCGTAGCTGATCATCAGATCGTCCAGCCGCGCGTAGGGGATAAAGTCGAAGCGCCACAGTATCTCGGCGAGATGCGGCAGATGGTGATTCACGTTCTGCACCAGGATGGTCCAGTCGCTGGCCGGCAGGCGCTTGAAGCGCGATGGACGGAATGGTCCGCGCTCCAGCTTCCACTGGCCATTGCGGTATTCGATCAGACGCGATTCGACATCCTCGTGACAAGCCAGCTCGGACAACACGGCAAAGTCGGCCGGCGCACCGACCTCTTTCAATGCTCCGCGAATCAGCAGCGGCTGTTTGTGCCAGTAGTCACGCAGGAAGGTTTCGGCAGTCATGCCGCCCAGCAGGTCAATCGGTTTCATGGCAATTTCTCGGTATGCCAGCAGGCAATGGTTTACAATATCAACAGCGTTTTTGCCGGAGTCTGCAGCATCTACCGCCATCGCGGTATGTGATGTCGCAAACTTCCCTCTATTTTTCTTACGACGGTACCGCCTCATGCAAATCGTTAAAAACTCGGTTGTAACCATCCACTACGAGATGTACGACGCCGACAACAACCTGCTCGACAAGACTGAAGAGCCGATCGCCTACCTGCATGGCGGCTACGATGGCATCTTCCCGATGGTGGAAGAAGCCCTGCACGGCAAAGCCGTGGGTGAGTCCATTACCGTTACCATGAGCCCGGACGATGCCTTTGGCGAGCCGGAAGAAGAGCTGATCCGCGTTGAGCCGCTGGACGCTCTGCCGGAAGATGCCCAGGTTGGCATGATGTTCGAAGCCGACGATCCGGAAACCGGCGACATCATCCTGTTCCGTGTCACCGACGTAGCCGACGGCAAGGCCGTACTGGATGGCAACCATCCGCTGGCCGGCCTGACCATCCGTTTTGTGGCTACCGTTGCCGAAGTGCGCCCGGCCAGCCAGGACGAAATCACCCATGGCCATGCCCATGGTGAGCACGGTCACCACCACTAAGCCGCAAGGCTAGCCGACAAAACGGGGCTCAGGCCCCGTTTTTGTTTTGCCGCCAGACCAATGCGGCCAACAGCAACACCAGCAGGTTGTAGCCAAGATAGGACTCGTTGACGAGGCCACGCTGCAGCTTCCACAGCGCCACGGCCACAGATACCAGCAGCAGCAATTGCAGTAGCGCACGCGTCCAGCGCCACGTCCACGGTGGAACCAGACCGGCCAGCGCGACCAATGCATAACCCACAGCCGCACCAGCCAGCACATCCTGCGGCCAGTGCACGCCGATAGCCAGCCGCGACAGACACACCAGCAGCACCAGCGCCAGCCCGCTCAGCTGCCACGACAGCGCCCGCCCGGCCAGCAGCAAGCCACTCAGCAAGGCCGCGGCCATGGCATGACCGGATGGAAAAGCGCCATTCGCCGGCAATACATCCAGCAAGCGCACACTGCCAGCAGGCAGGACCAGCGACGGCCGCGGTTCGGCAAAACTGGCCTTGAGCAAAATGGCAGCGGCGATCCCGGCCAGCACCGCTAATACCGTGCGTGCAAGCAGCTGCGGCTGCCGCGATACCTGCCACAGCAGCACGGCGATCACCAGTGTCCACTCGCCCAGCATGCTCAGCAGGCGCCAGCACACAGCCGGCAACCACTGCAAGCCGTGGTGCAAGGTCAGAAACAGCGACTGGTTGCTGGCAGAGAACACCATCAGGGCCAGCAGCATGGCAAACAGCAACGAGAGGCGCCATGCCATCACGGCCGCTGCCCCAAAGTAACGCGATCCACCCCCGCCAGATCCTGCAATGTCGCCACCTGCTGCAGGCCGGCAGCCTGAAACAGGGCGCGACACGCCGCCCCCTGATCGTAACCGTGCTCCACCAACAGCCACCCCCCCGGCAGCAAACGCTCCGGTGCCGCCGCAGCAATCGCGCGCAGGCACGCCAGACCATCGCTCTCATCAGTCAGCGCCATGCGCGGTTCGAAGCGCACATCGCCCTCGGCCAGATGATGGTCATGTTGTTCGATATACGGCGGATTGCTGACGATGGCATCGTAGTGCGCGTCTTGCGGCAGCGGTGCCAGCCAGCTGCCGTGATAGAACGTAACACGGGCAGCAAGGTTGGCCGCATTGTGCCGGGCCACCACCAGCGCCTCCGGCGACAAGTCCACTGCGGACAGCTGCCACTGCGGCGCTTCCAGCGCCAGCGTGCAGGCAATGATGCCGCTACCGGTACCCAGATCCACCACCCGGGCCTGGCGCTCGCGGCCAAGCTTGTCCAGCGCCGTTTCCACCAACAATTCGGTTTCCGGCCGGGGAATCAATACTGCCGGCGACACGGCAAAATCGCGACCATAAAACTCGCGTTGTCCCAGCAGGTAGGCCACCGGCTCACCAGCCAGCCGCCGTGCAGCCAGTGCCTGATAAGCCAGCCATTGCGCCACGGGCAGTTCGTCGTGCCCGGCCGACACCATGGCGGCGTGACTCAGGCCGGTAATGTGCGCCAGCAGCATGCGCGCCTCCAGGCGCGGCAACGCGGCATGGCGCAGGGCTTGATTGATGGTTGGCATGGCTTACAACAAGAACAGGCTGGCAAGGCCAAGGAAAATGAAAAAGCCGCCGGAATCGGTGCAGGCGGTAATCAGCACGCTGGAACCTACCGCCGGATCCTTGCCGAAACGCTCCATCATGGTCGGAATCAGCACTCCCATGCTGGCAGCCAGCATCAGGTTCAGGGTGGTTGCGGCCAACATCACCAGCCCCAGCGAGAAGTTGCCGTACATCATCCACGCCAGAATGCCGAGCACACCGCCCCACACCAGCCCGTTGATCACGCTAACCCCCAGCTCCTTGCGCCACAAGCGCTGCGCCTGACCGGGCTGCAATTGCCCCATGGCCAGCGCCCGCACGATCATGGTGATGGTCTGGTTGCCGGAGTTGCCACCAATACCGGCCACAATCGGCATCAAGGCCGCCAGCGCCACCAGTTTCTCGATGGAGCCTTCGAAGGCGCCGATCACGCGGCTGGCGACAAAAGCGGTACACAGATTGATGGCCAGCCACGACCAGCGGTTCTTCACCGAGTCGATCACCGGGGCAAACAGGTCTTCCTCTTCCTTCAGGCCGGCCAGGTTCAGCGCCTCGGTGTCCGACTCTTCACGAATCACGTCCACCATCTCGTCCACGGTCAGGCGGCCGATCAGCACGCCGTGCTCGTCCACCACCGGAGCGGTCACCAGATCATAGCGCTCGAAAGCCAGCGCGGCATCCACCGCCTCTTCTTCCGGGCTGAAGCTCACCACTTCGGTCGCCATGATGTCGACCACCAGTGCATCCGGATCGGAGATCAGCAGCTTGCGAATCGGCAGCACGCCCTTGAGCACGCCCTCTTCGTCGGTAACGAAAATCTTGTCGGTCTGATGCGGCAGCTCGTCGAAACGGCGCAGGTAGCGCAGCACCACCTCGCAGCTGACATCGGCGCGGATCTTCAGCAACTCGAAGTCCATCAGCGCACCAACCTGGTGCTCTTCGTAGGACAAGGCGGACTGCAGCTGCTGCCGCTCTTCCTCGTCCAGGCCGCCCATCACCTCGTACACCACCTGGCGTGGCAGGTCGGCGGCCAGGTCGGCCAGCTCGTCGGCGTCCAGCTGCTCGGCGGCGGCAACCAGCTCGTGTTGCTCCATCGACTCGATCAGCGACTCGCGCACCGCATCGGAGACTTCCAGCAGGATGTCGCCTTCGTCCTCGCTGTCCACCAGATCCCACACCATCAGGCGGTCTTCCAGCGGCAGGGCTTCCAGGATGTAGGCGATATCGGCAGGGTGCAGCCCCTGCAGCTTCTGCTCCAGCTCGGCCAGGTTCTGACGATGGACCAGCGATTCCACCAGGTCATGCCGCGGCATGTCCTGACGATGGACGAGATCTTCCACCAGGTGCTGGCGCTCAAGCAGCCGTTGCACCTGAAGCAGGTTTTCCTGCAGACGATCGGTAGGTTGTTTCTTGTCGACAACCGTCATGCACGTCTCCTTCCGCCCTGGGCGGAAAGCGCGCGAGCACTCCGGCAAAAGGCGGGGTTATTGCTCAGCCAGACTGGCTGCTAAAAAGTAGGAATAGTGAAAACTGGGTAAGTCCATGAGTTAAACCGCGCTCCTTGCGCAGCGCATCACGAAAGAGGCGCGCATTGTAACATGCGGCCAACGGCGGGTGGTTACCGATTGTTTAACAAAAACGCCGCCAGCAAAGGCTGACGGCGTGATGGCAAGGGGCTCAGGGGGTGTCGGCGTAAGCCATGCGCCGCTGGATGATGCGGGTCTTGCGCGCCAGTCCGGGAGCATTGCGATGCTCATCGTAATAGCGCGGATTGGGCACCATGGCTGCCAGTTTGGCCGCCTGGCTGGCAGACAGCCGCGCGGCACTGCTGCGGTAGTAATGCCGAGCGGCCGCCTCGGCACCGAACACGCCATTGCCCCACTCGATCACGTTGAGGTAGATCTCGAAGATGCGCCGCTTGTCCATCACCGCCTCCAGCATCACGGTGATCACCGCCTCTTCCAGCTTGCGCCACGGTGTTTTCCGGCCCGACAGAAACAGGTTCTTGGCCAGCTGCTGGCTGATGGTGGAACCACCTGCCACGATACGGCCCTGCTTCAGGTTCTTGTCGAAGGCCGCCTCGATACCATCCCAGTCGAAGCCCTCATGGTCGACGAACTTGGCGTCCTCGGAAGCAATCAGCGCCCGCTTCAGGTTGGCGGAAATGCGCTGATACGGCACCCACTTGTGACGCAGCTCGGCGTTGGGGTCGTCCTCTTGCAGACGAGCCAGCTGCTCGTTCATGAAAGCACTGGCGGACGGATTATTGCTGCGCCAGTAGACGATGTGGCCGAAGATCCACAGGTTGTACAGAAAAAGGGCGGCCAACAGCACCGCCCCGATTCGCAGGATCCAGCGCAGCACTTAAGCCAGCACCTCGCGCAGCATATTGGTCACCTTGCGGGTATCCGGCTGCACGCCACGCCAGATGCGGAACGACTCGGCGGCCTGCTCCACCAGCATGCCCAGGCCATCGGCCAGCATGCCGGCATGTTCAGACTGGGCGCGGCGCAGGAACGGCGTCAGGCCACGGCTGTAGACCATGTCGTAAGCCAGCGAGCGGCCACTGAAGATACCCGCCGGAACCGGCGGCAACTCGCCGGACAGGCTGGTGGACGTGCCATTGATCACGATGTCGAACTGCTGCCCTGCCAGTGCCTCGTAACCGCAGGCCACGATAGTACCCAGCTCACGGAACTGGTGCGCCAGCGCATCGGCCTTGATCACGGTGCGATTGGCAATGGTCACGCTGGCCGGCTTTTCCGCCAGGATGGAAGGCAACACGCCACGCACGGCGCCGCCGGCGCCCAGCAGCAGCACGCGCTGGCCGGCCATCGGCACATCCAGGTTTTCCACGATGTCGCGCACCAGGCCAACGCCATCGGTATTGTCGCCGTACACCTTGCCGTCACGGAAGCTGAGGGTATTTACCGCTTCGGCCAGACGGGCGTTATCGGACACCTCGTCGGCAAAACGGAAAGCATCGCCCTTGAACGGCAGGGTCACATTGAGGCCCTTGCCACCTGCGGCGGCGAAGGCAGAAACCACCTCGTCGAACTTGCCCAAATCGGCAAACAGCTTTTCATATTGCAGCGTCTGGCCGGTGGCATTGGCAAATTCGTTATGAATGAACGGGGACTGGCTGTGCGAGACAGGGTTTCCGATAACGGCGTAACGATCAGTCATGCTTAACATCTTCCGATATGAGGTAATTGGGCAAGCCGGTGGCAGCCGCTTGGCCGAAGGCACACTTTGCCTTGTCGGACAGGAAACTGCAACCGTTGCCCCGCCTGCATCCTAGCCCTGAATCCAGGGCAAACCGGCCGCCTTCCAGCCATTTACCTGGCCGCGATGCTGCTCGCCGTCGCGGTCGCCCTCGAAACCCTCCAGCACGTTGTATACCTCGCGGTAACCTGCAGCTGCGGCCAACCTGGCCGCTTCGTCACTGCGCGCACCGGAACGGCACAGGAACAGCACGGTAGCGTCCTTGCTCACCTGCGCCTCCAGCTGCGGCACAAACTGGGCATTCGGCACCATGCCCGGAAAGGTGCGCAACTCAACACGCACCGCCTCCGGCACCACGCCGACAAACTGCCACTCCGCCGCGCTGCGCACATCGACAATGACACTGCCCGGCAGGGCCTGACGCAGCTGCCACGCCTCGGCCGGCAACAACGCGCCACCATAAGGGAGGCCAAGCTGGGCGCCACGCTCGCGGGCAGTGGTCAGCAGTTTTTCTACGCTCATGTTGTATTCCTTCAACTTGGCCGACAGCCAGGGTCGGCGCATGGGTGGCAGGTCATCAGGACATCACAGTGTCTACGGCATGATAATGGCAGAGACGGCGCGGCCTGAAAACTGCCGCCGACAGCGCATTGCGCACCAATTTGGTTCGTTTTTTTGCTGCCGCGCCTTATCTTGGTGCGCCATAATGGAGCCGCCATGATGCCGGGCCCGGAAATGCCCACAAATCGCGCGCTCACAATCTGGCACGCTTCATGCTTTACCCCTGTCACACCTGTATCTAGTGCCAACGACTGACGGCACATTGCTTTCTCACTAGGAGACATCCATGGCGGTTGCAGACGTAGTCAAGCTGATCCAAGACAACGACGTTAAATTCGTAGACCTGCGCTTTACCGACACAATGGGTAAAGAACAGCACGTTACCATCCCGGCACACGTTCTGCTGGAAGATGCCGACGAGTGGTTCGAGCGCGGCCACGCATTTGACGGCTCCTCCATCGCAGGCTGGAAAGGCATTCAAGCCTCCGACATGCTGCTGATGGCAGACCCGGCTACCGCCAAGATCGACCCGTTCTTCGACGAGCCGACCGTATTCATGAGCTGCGACGTGGTTGACCCGGCCGATGGCAAGGGCTACGACCGCTGCCCGCGCTCGGTTGCCAAGCGCGCCGAAGCCTACCTGAAGGCCTCTGGCGTGGGTGACACCGCCTTCTTCGGTCCGGAACCGGAATTCTTCGTGTTCGACAGCGTGACCTGGGGCACCGACATGTCCGGCACCTTCGTGAAGATCAAGTCCGAAGAAGCTGCCTGGGCCTCTGCCGAAGAATTCGAAGGTGGCAACACCGGTCACCGTCCGGGCATCAAAGGCGGCTACTTCCCGGTACCGCCGGTAGACTCCGGCCAGGATCTGCGCTCCGCCATGGTGCTGCTGCTGGAAGAACTGGGTGTACCGGTGGAAGTGCATCACCACGAAGTGGCAACCGCCGGCCAGATGGAAATCGGTACCCGCTTCAGCACCCTGACCCAGCGTGCTGACTGGACCCAGATCATGAAGTACGTGATCCACAACGTGGCGCACAGCTACGGCAAGACCGCGACCTTCATGCCGAAACCGATCGTTGGCGACAACGGCTCGGGCATGCACGTTCACCAGTCGATCTGGAAAGACGGCAAGAACCTGTTCGCCGGTGACGGCTACGCCGGCCTGTCCGATACCGCCCTGTACTACATCGGCGGCATCATCAAGCATGCCAAGGCGCTGAACGCCATCACCAACCCGGGCACCAACTCCTACAAGCGTCTGGTTCCGCACTACGAAGCACCGGTGAAACTGGCCTACTCCGCCAAGAACCGTTCCGCTTCCATCCGCATCCCGCACGTGGCCAACCCGAAAGGCCGTCGTATCGAGGCGCGCTTCCCGGATCCGCTGGCCAACCCGTACCTGTGCTTCTCCGCACTGCTGATGGCTGGTCTGGATGGTATCCAGAACAAGATCCACCCGGGCGATGCTGCTGACAAGAACCTGTACGACCTGCCGCCGGAAGAAGACAAGCTGATCCCGACCGTGTGTGCATCGCTGGATGAAGCGCTGGCCGCACTGGACGCAGACCGCGAGTTCCTGACCCGTGGTGGTGTGTTCTCCAACGAGTGGATCGACGCCTACATCGAGCTGAAGATGAAGGAAGTGAACCTGACCCGCATGACCACCCACCCGGTGGAATTCGCGATGTACTACTCGCTGTAAGCGACTCGACCCCGCTTTGCAGCTAGACCAGACCCGCACCGGCAACGGTGCGGGTTTTTTCTTGCCAGCTCCCTGCGGCCAACATGACGCAGGGCAGGCAATTGACTATCATCGGCTCAGGACATCCTCTGATTTTTCCCATGCCACGTATCGTTACCGCCCTGCTACTGGCCACGCTGGCAGCGCCGGCCTGCGCCGATGCCATCTACAAGTATGTGGATGCCGATGGGCACGTCACCTTCACCAATGTGCCACGCGCTGGCGCCAAGCTGATCATGCAGAGCCCCGGCAGCGGTAGCAGCCCGGCCAACCCCCGCAAAAAAACCAGCATCAGCCAGCCCCAGGCTGACAGCGGCGGCATCCCCTCTATTGATAGCGGCACCCAGAAGCAGCGGGACCAGGGCCGGCGGCGCATTCTGGAAACCGAACTCGCCAACGAGCACAAGGCATTGCTGATCGCCCGCGGCAGCTTGCTGGAAGCGCAACAGAAAGCCGGCAGCAAGCCAGAACAGCTGCAACGTCTGCGTGACGAAATCACCGACCGCGAGCGCAATATCAGCGCGCTGAAACGAGAATTGGGCAGCTAGATGCACTAAAATTGTGCACACAAGGTCGCCGCACCGTTTTGCAGCGGCCAGATGGCGGGCTTGCTTCTTGCTAGTACCCTGCCACACCAATATCGGGCATCCGTCACATGACATCGCACGCATATTCCGGGCTGGAGCTGCTGGACACCCCGGTGCTGATCGTGGAACGCAGCGGCCAGCTGCACTTCGTCAACCCGGCTTGCGAAAACCTGCTTGGCATCAGCCACAAGGAGCTGAAAAAGCTCACCCTGTACGAACGCTTTCACAACAGCAAGGCGCTGCGCAACGCGGTGCAGATGGCACTGGACCACGCCGGCAGCTTCATTGAGCACGATCTTGAGCTGCTACCGGAGGGTGATGAGACCATTCATGTCGGCCTCACCGTCACCCCCATCGACAGCCCGCCACGGCTGGCGCTGCTGGAAATGCGCCCCATTGACCAACAGCTGCGCATCGTCAACGAAGAGCGCCACCTGCTGCAGCAACAGGCCAACCGCGAGCTGATCCGCAATCTGGCACACGAAATCAAGAACCCGCTGGGTGGCATCCGCGGCGCGGCGCAGCTGCTGGAGCATGAAATTGCCGATCGCCCGGAGTTGCTGGAATACACCGGGGTGATCCGCGAAGAGGCGCTGCGCCTGCAACACCTGGTGGATCGCCTGCTGGCGCCGCACCGCCGCCACGTGGCCAGTGACGTCAACATCCACGAGGTACTGGAACGGGTACGCAGCATCCTGCTGGCGGAATACCCGCAGGGGCTGAGCATTCGCCGCGACTACGACATCAGCCTGCCGCAGTTGGCCGCAGACAAGGAGCAGCTGATCCAGATCGTGCTCAACATCGGCAAGAACGCAGTGCAGGCGATGAAGGGGCATGGCGAGATCATTTTGCGCACCAGGGTGGCGCGCCAGGTAACGCTGGCCCGCAAGCGCCACAACCTGGCACTGAAATTGCAAATCATCGATAACGGGCCGGGCATTCCGGAAGATATCCGCGAACACGTGTTCTACCCGCTGATTACCGGCCGCGCCGAAGGCACCGGCCTTGGTCTCACCCTGGCACAGACCTTCGTGCACCAGCACGGCGGCACCATCGAGTTCGACTCCCGGCCCGGCAATACCTGTTTCACCGTATTGCTGCCGTTCGGCCCGGATCAATAACAGCTGCATCAATAAACAAGGCAAGCCAAAGCATGACGCAAACTGTCTGGATCATCGACGACGACAAAGCCATCCGCTGGGTACTGGAAAAGTCCCTGGCCCGCAGTGGCATTGCCTACACCAGTTTCCCCACCGCCGACGACGCGCTGAACGCGCTGTACGACAGCAGCCCCAGCGTCATCATCAGCGATATCCGCATGCCCGGTACCGACGGTCTGAAATTTCTGGCCAAGGTCAAACAGGAACACCCGGACCTGCCGGTGATCGTGATGACCGCGCATTCCGATCTGGATTCGGCGGTAGCCGCGTTCCAGGGCGGCGCTTTCGAATACCTGCCCAAGCCGTTCGACGTGGATCAGGCCGTAGCGCTGATCGAGCGCGCGCTGGCGGAAAGTCGCAGTGGCGACAGCGATGGCGAAGCCGCAGTGGACATGCCCACCCTGCTGGGGCAGGCACCGGCGATGCAGGATGTGTTCCGCGCCATCGGCCGCCTCAGCCAGTCCAGCGTCACCGTGCTGATCACCGGCGAATCCGGCTCCGGCAAGGAGCGGGTAGCCGAGGCGCTGCACCGCCACTCGGTACGCGCCGGCAAACCGTTCATCGCGCTCAACACCGCCGCCATTCCCAAGGATCTGCTGGAATCCGAGCTGTTCGGCCACGAGAAAGGCGCCTTCACCGGAGCCCTGGGCACCCGCCGCGGCCGTTTCGAGGAAGCCGAGGGCGGCACGCTGTTCCTGGATGAAATCGGCGACATGCCCACCGAGCTGCAGACCCGCCTGCTGCGGGTGCTGTCCGATGGCCATTTCTACCGCGTGGGCGGCCACACACCGATCAAGGCCAATGTGCGGGTGATCGCCGCCACCCACCAGAACCTGGAAGAACACGTCAAGCAGGGCAAATTCCGCGAAGACCTGTTTCACCGTCTGAACGTGATCCGTCTGCGCCTGCCGCCGCTGCGCGAACGCAGCGAGGATATCCCGCTGCTTACCCGTTACTTCCTGACGCGCAGTGCGGCCAACCTGGGGGTGGAGCCGAAGCGGCTGAGCGATGCTGCCATGGAGCTGGTACGCCACTATCCCTTCCCCGGCAACGTGCGCCAGCTGGAAAACCTGTGCCAGTGGATCACGGTGATGGCACCGGGCCAGACGGTGGAAGCCTCCGATCTGCCACCGGAATTCCGCAGTGATGCAAGCAGCCTGCTGAGCGAGCAGGCACCGCTGGCAGTCAGCGCCGCTGGCACGGCGCCGGCAGTAGCGCTGGCCAGCATCGGCAATGGCGACTGGATGCAGCTGCTGGCACGCGAAGTCAGCCAGCGGCTGGCGGCAGGAGAAACCGGCATCATCGACGACCTGACCGCGCGCTTCGAGAGTACCTGCATCAGAAGCGGCCTGGCCCACACCGGCGGACGCAAGGTAGAGGCGGCACAGCTGCTGGGCTGGGGCCGCAACACCCTCACCCGCAAGATCCAGGAACTGGGCCTGGAACACGGGGCGGAATGATGCGCGTGCAGGAGCTGCAGCAGATCGGTACCGAACAGCTGCCACAACTGGCTACGCTGCTGCAGGACTGCGTGCATGGCGGTGCGTCGGTGGGTTTTCTGGCGCCGCTGTCGGACAAGGATGCCAGCCGCTACTGGCAGCAACTGGGGCGCGAACTGCAGCACGACAGCCTGCGGTGCTGGGTGGCGATGTACGACGGCCAAATCATCGGCAGCGTGCAGCTATCGCTATGCGGCAAGGCCAACGGCCAGCATCGCGGCGAAATCCAGAAACTGCTGGTGCACAGCAGCCAGCGTGGCCGCGGCATCGGCAGCCTGCTGATGCAGGTCGCGGAGCATGCCGCGCGCGCTGTTGGCCGCACGCTACTGGTACTGGATACCGATAGCGAATCCCTGGCCGCCAGCCTGTACCCACGCCTTGGCTGGCAGGCTGCAGGCGATATCCCGCACTATGCCGCCCGCCCGGATGGCAGCCTGCACGCCACGCGCTACTTCTATAAGATTCTGCAAGCCTGAAAGGGCTTGCGCCAACGCAAAGTGCGGGCGTGACAATAGCCCGCTCAGCACGCCTGCGTTCTATCATGACAGCATCCCGGTTTTCTGGATCCGTCATGCCCACGCCCGATATCACCCCCTGGCACAGCCTGGATTGCCCCGGCGCCCTGGCGCGCTGTCATAGCCGTGACGATGGTCTGAGCAAGGAAGAGGCCAGCGCCCTGCTGGCCAGCATCGGGCTGAACGCCCTGCCCCAGCCACCACGCAAACACCTGCTGCAACGCTTTGTACTGCAATTTCACAATCTACTGATCTACGTGCTGCTGGCCGCTGCCGCCATCACCGCCGCCTTGGGCGACTGGGTGGATTGCAGTGTCATCGTGGCGGTTACCGTAATCAATGCGCTGATCGGCGCATTGCAGGAAGGCCGGGCGGAAAGCGCGCTGGCAGCCATCCGCGACATGCTGGCACCGCATGCCATCGTGGTGCGCGCCGGCGAGCGCCACGAGCTGGATGCCAGCCAGCTGGTGCCAGGCGATATCGTCCTGCTGCAAAGCGGCGACAAGGTGCCTGCCGATGTACGTCTGCTGGAAACCCGCTCGCTGCGGGTAGACGAAGCCGCCCTCACCGGAGAATCGGTGCCGGCGGACAAGCAGACCGCGGCACTGCCAGCGGCCACCGAACTCGCCGAACGCAGCAATATGGCCTATGCCGGCACCCTGGTCAGCTTTGGCCAGGCACGCGCATTGGTAGTAGCCACCGGCAGCCATACCGAACTTGGCCGCATCAATGCCATGCTCGGCAGTGTGCCGGCCCATGTCACCCCGCTTACCCGGGAACTGGAACGCTTCGCCCGCCAGCTCACTGCCGTGATACTGGCGGTGGCAGCCGTTACCATTGTGCTGGGCGTGCTGTGGCGCGGGCAGGACTGGCAAGACATGTTCATGGCCGGCGTCGGCCTGGCTGTAGCGGCGATTCCGGAAGGGCTGCCGGCTATCGTCACCATCACCCTGGCCATAGGCGTGGAGCGCATGGCCCGAAAGCGCGCCATCATGCGCAAGCTGCCGGCGGTGGAAACCCTGGGCTCGGTCACCGTGATCTGCTCGGACAAGACCGGCACCCTCACCCGCAACGAAATGACCGCCAGCCATGTGCTGCTGCGCGATGCCCTGCTGCAGACCAATGGTAGTGGCTATGCGCCGGAAGGCGGGCTATTCCATGATGGCGTGCCGCAGCACTACGGCAATCACCATGCACTGGATGCCCTGCTGCAGGCCGCCGCGCTATGCAACGATGCCCAGCTGCAGGAGCTGGCCAGCGGCTGGCAACTGCTGGGCGACCCCACCGAGGGTGCGCTGCTGACACTGGCACTGAAGGCGCAGCTGCCGTTACAGGAGCTGCAGCTGCAGCTGCCACGGCGCGATGCCATCCCCTTCGAGTCGGAACACCGTTTCATGGCCACCCTGCACCACGACCACAATGGCCAGCGCCTGATCCTGCTCAAGGGCGCGCCGGAAGTGGTGCTGGCGCGCGTCAGTCATGAACAGACCGCCAACGGCATGCAAGCCGCCGATGTGACATGGTGGCAGCAGCAGGCGGCACAGCTGGCCGGCAATGGCTGCCGCGTACTGGCGCTGGCCAGCCTGCAACAGCCGCACAGCAGCAGCGAGCTGAGCTTTGCCGATGTCAGTGGCGGCCTGACCCTGCTGGGGCTGGTCGCGCTGATCGACCCGCCACGCGACGAAGCGCAGCAGGCGGTGGCGCAATGCCGCGCCGCCGGCATTCGCGTCAAGATGATTACCGGCGACCATGCCGCCACCGCCGCCGCCATCGGCCGTCAGCTGGGCATTGGCGATGGCCGGGCGCTGAACGGCCATGAAATCGACCAGCTGGATGATGCCGCGTTGGCCGCAACCGTGGCCGAGGTGGATGTATTCGCCCGTGCCAGCCCGGAGCACAAGCTGCGGCTGGTGGCGGCGCTGAAACATGGTGGCGAAGTGGTGGCCATGACCGGAGACGGCGTCAACGATGCCCCGGCGCTGAAGCAGGCCGATGTCGGGGTGGCCATGGGCGGCAAGGGCACGGAAGCCGCCAAGGAGGCTGCCGAGATGGTGATCAGCGACGACAACTTCGCCACCCTGGTCGCCGCGGTACATGAGGGACGCACCGTCTACGACAATCTGAAAAAGGCCATCCTATTCATTCTGCCCACCAATGTCGGCCAGGCACTGATCATCATTGCCGCCATTCTGTTCGGGGTGGCACTACCCATCAGCCCGGTCCAGATCCTGTGGGTAAACATGGTCTCCGCCGTCACCCTGGCGCTGGCCTTTGCCTTCGAGCCGGCAGAACAAGGCGTGATGCAGCGCCCGCCACGCCCGCGCGCCGCCCAGCTGATCGACCGGCTGTTCCTGTGGCGGCTGATCTTTGTCGGCACACTGATGGTGGCCATACCGTTTGCCCTCTACCTGCAGCAGCTGTCTGCGGGTAGCAGCCATGCACTGGCCAGCACCCTGGCGGTAAACAGCATGGTGGCAATCGAAATCGCCTACCTGTTCAACAGCCGCCAGCGCCATGCCAGCGCCTGGCAACGCGGCACCTTGCTGGGCAACCCGGTGGCGATCGGCTGCGTGTTGCTGCTGATCGTGCTGCAACTGGCCTTCAGCTACCTGCCATGGCTGCAACAATGGTTCGGCACCGCCAGCCCCACTGCCAGTCACTGGCTGCAGGCCATCGCCAGCGGCATTGCCGCCTTCGTGCTGATCGAACTGGAGAAAGCCATGCTGCGCCGGCGCTGACCCTCAGCCCAGCACGCTCAAGCCCGGCAAGGTGGCAAAGCTCTGCTCCTGCACCGTGTGCAGGAAGTCCTGCATATAGCCCAGGGCCGAGTCATCGCTGCGCAGCGCTGCGTACAGCTCACTCTGCAAGCCAGCCTCGCCGATACGCGCGCTGCTCACGTAGCCACGCTGCAGGTACGGCTGCACCGCCCAGTACGGCAGCGCCGCCACCCCGCGGCGGCTGGCCACCAGCTGGATGATGGCGACGGTCAGCTCCGAGCTGCGCCGCGCCGGGTTCACCCCCGCCGGTTTCAGTACCTTGCGCAGCAGGTCCAGCATCGCATCCGGCACCGGGTACTGGATCAGCGTCTCGGCGGCGAAATCCTCTGCCTGCCATACCGGCTTGCCGGCCAGCGGATGGTCATTGGCCATGATCACCACCATCTCGTAGGCGAACAGCGGCTGGTAACTGATGCCATCCAGCGGTTCCGCCTCCGAGGTAATCGCCAGATCGGCGCGGCGCGTCAGCAGCAGGCCCACCGGGTCGGCGTGGAAGCCGGACACGATATCCAGCTCCACCGCCGGCCAGTGACGGCGGAAGGCATCCATCGCCGGCATCAGCCAGTCGAAGCAGGTATGGCACTCCACTGCGATGCGCAACTCACCAGCCTCGCCCTCCCGCAGACGCACCATATCGCGCTCCGCCGCGGCAATGCGCGCCGTCACCTCACGCGCCAGCGCCAGCAAGCGCTCTCCAGCCGGAGTGAAGCGCAGCGGCTGCGTCTTGCGTTCGAACAGCGGCAAGCCGTAATGCTCCTCCAGCGCCTTCAGCTGGTGCGACAGCGCCGACTGGGTGAGAAACACCCGCTTGGCCGCCTGGGACACGCTGCCGGTTTCCGCCAGCGCCAGCAGGGTTTTCAGGTGCCGTAGTTCGAGCAGGCTTTGCGACATGAATTCACCTCATGTTGAATAGCAAAATAATGAAATTGCCGCATGATTGTAGTTGCCGCATGCTGAATGCACAAATTCATACACAAAGGCATTCAACATGAGCCAGATTCACCTTTTGGGTTTTCCCCGCATCGGCGCCAAGCGCGAACTGAAATTCCTGGTCGAAAAGTTCTGGAAAAACGAAATCGATGACGCCGCGCTGCAGGCCGGCGCGCGTGAGCTGCGCCAGAAGCACTGGCTGCTACAAAAGGGCGCCGGCCTCGACATCAGCCCGGTGGGCGATTTTTCGCTGTACGACCAGGTACTGGACGCCCAGGTGCTGGTGGGAGCCATCCCGCGCCGCTTCGGCTTTGATGCCAGGACCCTAAGTAGCGAACAGTATTTCCAGCTGGCACGCGGCAATGCACAACAGCACGCACTGGAAATGACCAAGTGGTTCGATACCAACTACCACTACCTGGTACCGGAATGGCAGGCCGACACCACTTTTGCGGCCAACCCCGCACCGCTGCTGGCGCAGGTTGCCGAGGCGCAGGCACTGGGCATCCAAGCCAAGTCGGTACTGGTGGGCCCACTTACCCTGCTGTGGCAGGGCAAGGCCAAGCAGGCCGGTTTCGACCGCCTGGCGCTGCTGCCGGCACTGCTGGAAACCTACCGCGAACTGCTGGCCGCGCTGCACAGCGCCGGCGTGCAGTGGGTGCAGCTGGATGAGCCGATCCTGAGCCTCGATCTGCCGCAAGCCTGGCTGGATGCGCTGGCCGACAGCTACCGCCAACTGGCGCAAAGCCCGCTCAAGCTGCTGCTGGCCACCTACTTCGGCGATGTTTCCGCCCATGCCGCACTGCTGAAAACACTACCGGTAGCCGGCCTGCACCTGGACCTGGTGCGTGCACCGCAGCAGCTGGCAGCCTTCCTGCAAGGTTGGCCGCAAGACAAGGTACTGTCCGCTGGCCTGATCGACGGCCGCAACATCTGGCGTGCCGATCTGGACGCGGTACTGCAGCAGGCCGAAGCGCTGCGCGCCCAGCTGGGCGACAAGCTGTGGCTGGCGCCCAGTTGCTCGCTGCTGCATACCCCGTTCGACCTGGCGCAGGAGATCAAGCTGGATGTGGACCTGAAGAGCTGGCTGGCGTTCGCGGTTCAGAAGGTGAACGAGCTGAAACTGCTCAAGCGCGGCCTGCAGCAGGGGCGCGCCAGCATCGCCAACGAACTGACCGCCAGCAACTTCGCCCGCGAACAACGCCGCACTAACCCGCGCATCCACCAGGTAGCCGTCGCCGCCCGTCTGGCTGCGCTGCAGCCGGGCAGCGATCGCCGCAGCAGCCCCTACCCGCTGCGCGCCGAGGCACAGGCCAGCTGGCTCAAGCTGCCGCTGCTACCCACCACCACCATCGGTTCCTTCCCGCAAACCGCGGAAATCCGCGCTGCGCGCGCCGCCTTCAAGCGCGGCGAGATCGATGCGGCCAACTACGAAGCCGCAATGAAGGCGGAGATCGAACTGGTGATCCGCAAGCAGGAGGCGCTGGACATCGACGTGCTGGTGCACGGCGAAGCCGAGCGCAACGACATGGTGGAATACTTTGGCGAGCAGCTGGACGGCTTCGCCTTCACCGAATATGGCTGGGTGCAAAGCTATGGCAGCCGCTGCGTGAAGCCGCCGATCATCTACGGCGACGTAGCACGCCCGCAGCCGATGACCGTCAGCTGGACGGTGTACGCGCAGAGCCTCACCAGCCGCCCGGTAAAAGGCATGCTCACCGGCCCGGTGACCATTCTGCAATGGAGCTTCGTGCGCAACGACCTGCCGCGCAGCGAGGTGTGCCGCCAGATTGCGCTGGCGATCAACGACGAGGTACTTGATCTGGAAAACGCCGGCATCAAGGTGATCCAGATCGACGAGCCGGCGGTGCGCGAAGGCCTGCCGCTGAAGCGCGGCGATTGGGACGCGTACCTCGCCTGGGCCGGCGAAGCCTTCCGCCTATCCTGCGCCGGCGTGGACGACAGCACCCAGATTCATACCCATATGTGCTACTCCGAGTTCGGCGACATCCTGCCGGCCATCGCCGCGCTGGATGCCGACGTGATCACCATCGAAACCTCGCGTTCCGACATGGAACTGCTGCGCGACTTCGGTAGCTTCCACTATCCGAACGAGATCGGCCCCGGCGTGTACGACATCCACAGCCCACGCATCCCCGGCGAGCATGAGCTGGAAAAACTGCTGGCCAAGGCGCTGGACGTGATCCCGGCCCGCCGGCTGTGGGTAAACCCGGATTGCGGCCTGAAGACCCGCGGCTGGCCAGAGGTTGAGGCCGCACTGCAAGCCATGGTCAACGTCACCAAGCGCCTGCGTCAGCAGCTCACCGCCAGCGTCTGATCGTCGCCTGATCGTCTCTTGGCAAACCAAACGCCCGCCCGCCTTGCGCAGCGGGCGTTTTCGCATCCCTGCCCACGCGGTAAAATCTGCGTCTAGCCAGCAACCATCAGGAATCCGCCATGAGCAGCGAACTGCAAATCGAAGACATCGTCGTTGGAGACGGCAAGGCCGTGGTCAAGGGTGCGCTGATCACCAGCCACTACACCGGTTACCTGGAAGACGGCACCAAGTTCGACTCCTCGCACGATCGCGGCAAGCCGTTCCAGTGCGTGATCGGCACCGGCCGGGTAATCAAGGGCTGGGACATCGGCATGATGGGCATGCGGGTAGGCGGCAAGCGCAAGCTGTTCGTACCGGCCCACCTCGCCTATGGCGACCGCCAGATCGGCGCCCACATCAAGCCGGGCAGCAACCTGATCTTCGAGATCGAACTGCTGGAAGTGCTGACCCGCGACGATTAAACGCCGACGCCTGATCGAAACAACAAAGCCCGCGTGAGCGGGCTTTTGCTTGGACTCGACGTCCCCCCGGTATTGAGTAGCACGTGACTTTAGAGTCCAATCCACCATGACACGGAGATTGGACATGAAGAAACGTTTCACAGAAGAACAGATCATCGG
>NZ_JBHRYH010000024.1:0-49168 GCF_042648905.1 Vogesella amnigena
GCGGCGCATGCTGGAGCGTTACCGTCGACAGATTCAGCCGGTGCATTGTTTGCAGGAGGCTCTCGGGAGAGGCTACCAACTCGTAATTGGGACATAGCCTTTTTTATACTGGTTATTCGTTTGATTGATATTTATCCTTGGCTAAGGATGCTGCTTTCTTAAGGCATGATATTTTTTTCATGGGAGTAACTGAGTGCTGATAGAGTTAAAATAATTATTGCCGCAACTGGTTTCAGTTTTCTTTCCTTAAGAGTTTTATGGGTGGAATTCGGTATTTATAGTTGTTGTTTTTTATGGTCATGTTGTGGTTATTTTGGTCGCTCAGTGTTGTTTTTTATTTTGTTGTTGTTTTTTATTCTGCGATGGGGTTTGTATTTTTTATGTTTTTGGAACTGCACGATGCTATGCATTTTCAATGGTTATTTCCATGCACTGGTGCAATCGATTTTCCCGACAAACGTTCCATCTTTGCGGTAGTGTAAACATTGATATGGCCAAAAAAATGGAGATGCTTTTTTTTCTTGTATATTATTCTTGTTTCTGTGAATTCAGATGTAGGCGCTCTGTCTTGTGTGATGATGGTTTCGGGTAGTTTTCCATTTTTCAAACTAAAATCAACTGTCTCTGAGTAAGGCGCCATTAATATTATGCAGGTTATACCGTTTTTTCTTGTTTGATATAAAAGTCTTAACGGGCTGGATGATGGTGTGGCTTCTATTTGCCATGTGTATATATTGCCGTATATATCCCTATTTTTTTCGATTTTACTTATCATTCCTTCCAAGTTGTTGCTATTTTTAGGGTGGTATTTTTTCATGCATGTGCCAACGGGGGAGTTTTCCCATGCTGTATTTTTGAGATGGGTTGGCAAGTTGGTGCTGTAAATAATTTCTGAGTATACTGATACTAGTAGTAGTGAAAATATTCTATGGACGCTGATTTTCATAATTTATAACTCCACTGGATTGGTAAGAAATTTCTTGAGGTGGGAATGTTGTGCAAAGAAGTGGTGTCCAGTTTGGTTTTTGTGGGGTTCCCAAGTTTACAAGTGGTGTCAGGGATGGATATTGAAAATTTTCCGTGCCAGTTTTAGGCTCTGTGTCAAGTAGCTGGTTTTTTAAAAACCTAAAAAACTGATGGCGATTAGCGAAGCCAGCAGATCCACCATTTATTAGCCAGTTTATGAAACTAACAATAGTTTCTTTGCTACCTAAATCACTAGCTCTATTTATATTTTTTTTTGCCTCTAAATGATTTTGTTATTCAGTAAAATCCACTTGCCTCTCCTGCATGGTTTTGGTCTGTGGAAATTATGGATGGGTCATATTTTGGCCACCAAATTACCGAGGTGCCCCCATTGGCGGTTAGGTGATGCGATGTTTGATTTATTCTATGGTCGTTGTAGTTTTGGTTTGTGATGTTCGGTATTTTTTTATATGTGCCATAATCTTTGTAGTTTTTTAACCAAGTTAATTGTAAATATCCTCTACCAAAAAATGCATCATATGGTTTGTTATTTCCATTGCCATCTTCAGAAATTGTCCTAAGCATTCCGGTTTCAATGTATATTTGCGCTAATATATGAGATTTTCTGATTTTGTTATTTCCAATGAATTTTCTAAAGAGTATGTTTAAACTGGTGTTGTATGTGTTTGTGCTGGTAAGTGCAGTTTGCCAACTTATGTTTCCAGATAGACTTTTTCGAGGAATACACTGAGCCAACTCTGAAGTACTCAACCACCCACACTTCCTGAAGTGGCAAATGAACTCCCGCGGATTGAAGTGCCACTGTGCCGTAAAATATTCCGGGTAATTAAATACAAGGCCCGTACTCGCTTCTGGCACTGCTCTAGATCGGTGGCCGACATTGGCTCCGGGTTATAGTCGCTACGCTCTTGGCGCCACTTGGTATTCTGGTCAACTTTGCTTTTGTCCCACTCACTGTTCAGCTTGCAGATGGCGCGGCGTAGTTGCCGTGACTTGAGCGAGGCTGGTTGGCTGTTGTCTAGCAAGGTGTTGTAGTGCGCACGTGCCAGATCCCAGGTGAGTGTTTCGTCAGGGGTGATCTTCAGCAGCGCTTGCAGTGTCGTGGACTCACAGCGGCCATCGGTATTGCCGTCGTCGATCAGCTGCCAGCCCTGCCAACCCGGAAAGTCGGCATCGCTGTAGAAGCGGGTACCGGTGGTGTTCAGATTGACCCAGCCGATGTCGCTATCGCCGCTGCCGTAGCGTAGCTGTTGCCAGTTCGGCACATTGGCTGGCAGCGGGGTTTCATGCGCGGTATTGATGACTCGGCCAAAGCGCAATAACTCATAGACGGCGCTGGGCGCGGGGATGGTCGCGGCAGGAAGGTGCAGGGCTTCGTAGGCATCGCTGATATCGGTAGCGGCCTGGTACAGGCTGTATTCGGCGTCTTTCGCTTCTGTGGTGCCCAGTACTGTGCCGTCGTGCTTGCGGGTGGTGTAATAGGCGCTACCCGCTTTGGCCAATGTACCGGGCTGGGTGGGGTGGGCATAGCCGGGACCGCAGGCATAGAACTGGCTGATGATCAGGCTTTCCCCCGCCGCCGTATGTGTTTTGGGCGTCATGCCAGTGGGCAGAGGCTGATGGAGCGGCGGTTTGCTGGCGTAAATAGGGGTGTTGGCGGGCAGCAGGTAATGATTTTCGCCATACACCGCGTCGATGCGACCGTTGCCACTTAGCTGCGGCGCAAGCCTCTCGTCGAGATTCAGCAGTTTTTTCAGATTGGCGTCATCACAGACAATCTCGAAATGAATGGTGCGCGGGCGGCTATCCACGCTGCCGGCTATGCCGAGCACATCCTTGCGATACACCATCTTGCCGACGTTGGGCAGTTTGTCGGCCAAGGTGTCCATGTGCATGTACAGCGAGTAGAAGGTGATATTGGTGGCATTGTTTCCAGTGCCGATATCGGTGGTGTGCTTGAGGATGACCACGCCGTTATCGCTATCGACCCGGTTGCTGCTGTTTTTCAACTCGAGGATGCTGACGGCGGTGGATTGTTGTTTATAAAGCAGTACGCCATCGGCAATGGCGCGCACGGGTTCGAAACCCTCGCCCTGTGGCGGCGCGCTCAGGTGCAGGCCTCCATGCCAGGCCATGTTGTTGCCGATGGGAAATGCACCCTGGCCAGCTTGATAGCCGCCCATGCAGCGATCCAGCCAGGCATCTTCGGTTTCGTTGTCCTGCCGTGGAGGCAGGAAAGGTGGGCTGATCAGCATGCTGGTTCCCTTGTCTGCATCTATTCAAATGGTTTAGCTGGAGTAGCCGTGCCGGCTGCTCGGGTTGAACTGACTGTGTGGTAGCACGGGCATCTCTGCCGACAGACTCGCCGGCCCGGCATAGCCGAACGAGGCCGTCTTGAAGCGCAGGTCGCCGGGGCCGCCGATCTCGATGCTGCCCCCTTCCAGCTTGATGTAGGCGCCACCGCATAACAGCAGCAGACGCTGTTTGGCGTTGACAGTGACATTGCCCTCGGTGCTGACCACGGTCATGTCGTGGGCGCTGGCCAGGCTCATGGCATCGTTCTGCGCCTGCACATCCACTTTGCCCTTGGCGGCATAGGCTTTCAGCCCCTGGCGGTTGGCCAGCAGGCTGATGGCATCGCCGGCGGCCACGGTGAAGTTTTTACCGGTGCCGACATCGGTCTGGCCGCCAGCAGTAAACATCAGGTTCTTGCCGGCACTGTGCTGAATGCTGTCTGGCGTGACGCAGGCAATGCCGGCCGGCGCGGAGAGCAGGATGGCGGCCTGTTGCAGCGATTGCAGCTGCTGTTGCAGCAAGGTTTGCTGGCTGTGCAGGTCGGCCAGCTCGGCCCGCGCCTGCTGTGCCGCGTCGCGCAGGCTGGCCACCAGGCGCTGCGCGTCATCCAGCTGACGCAGCGCTTCGGTCATGTCCAGGGTTTTGCCATTGGCCCGTGGCTGTGCATCCGCCGAGATAAAAACCCCCTTGCCCGCGCGCAGCGCGCCCCAGTGGTCCGTGCGCAGCTCGAAGCCTTCGCCGCGCGGCTGGCGCTGCGCGTCCACCAGGTGGCCGAGGTTGAGCTGGGTTTTGCCGTATTCGGTGGATAGCTTGATGTGCTGCTGATTGTCCTTGTCCTCCAGCCGGATCTTGTTGTTGCTGGGGGTGCGGATCACATTGCGGGTGTGGTTCTTGTTGGTGACCAGGTCCGGCTTGGTCTGGTCGTGCAGCGAGGTCAGCAGGTAGGGGCGGTCGATGTCGCCGCCCTGGAACGCCACCTGCACCTCGGTGCCGTCGATCAGTGGGAAGTGGAAGCCGTAGGTATCGCCGGCATACGGCCGCGCCAGGCGCATCAGCCGGCTGCTGCCGGCCGGCGGCCACTGGCCGTTGCGTGCCTGCTGGTCGAACAAATACTGCACGCGGTACAGGCCGTGTTCGTTCAAATAGGCATTGCTGTAGCGGCTGGGGCTGGTGATGCGCGCCGGAATGGTGCCGCTAATGGTCGGCTTGGGCGTGGTCTGTGGCAGTCGGTAGATGCGCTCGGCGGGGATGGCGCTGAATTCGCTCAGCCAGGCGGCATTGCGCGCTGCGCGGTGGCGCACCTGGGTGATGACCCAGCCGAACTCGGCTTGCGGATCCGGGGCGCCGTCGGTGCGGAAGATCTGCGCCGGGGCGAAGGCCAACACGTTGGCCGCACCGCTGGCTACTACCTGGCGGGCGAGGTTGATCTCCTGCTGCAGCCGCGCCGCGTCCAGCCCCTGCTGCGGGTCTTTCTGGTGCGTGCCCCAGCGGTAATCGCTGCCGATCAGACCCGCGTGCTTGGGGTTGGCCAGCTTGCTGCCCAGCAGATCGGCACCGCCGCTGCTGCGGTAGTTGTAATCCAGGCGCTGGATATTGCCGGTGACCGGCGTGGCGCAGACCTGCAGGCTGTGCACCGCCTCCTGCCGGCCACTTTCCAGCCCGGCGTCCGGGCGGTACAGCGCTACGCTCTGCGCCGGCAGGTAATGGCTTTGGTCGTCGGCGAACACCACCACTTCGTGGTCGTCCTGCTGGGTGAAGTAATAGAACAGCCCGGCGGCTTCGCAGCAGCGCTGCAGAAAGGCGAGGCCAGTCTCGTTCCAGCGGGTGATGTGCTCCAGCAGCGGGTAAGACCGCGTGGTGCGGATCTGGAAATCCTGGCCGGCGAGGCCGATGTCCTCGCGCAGCAGCTGGTTGATCAGCGCCGGAATGTCCAGGTTCTGGTACAGCTTGCTGTCGGTGACATCCGCCAGCCGCGCCAACCGTGGCGCCACCTCCAGCTGGTACACCGACTCCTCCACGCTGCTGCTGAGCCGCGTGGCCTGGCGGATCACCCCGCCCCAGGCGCGCACCGGCGCGCGGGTGGCCTCGGCGAACGGCATGCCATCGGCCAGCGCGGCTTCATTGACCGGGCTGACGGTAAAGCGGGCGGGGCGGTCGAGCAGGGCAAGCAGATCAAGCGGGGAACGGCAGGTAACGGTAAGGGTGAGGCGGTAGGGTTGGCCGATGGCCTCGGTGATATCGAGCGTGCGGACAGACAGCGCCAGCGGCAGGCCACCCGGCCCCTTCACGCCTGGAATGGACAGGTGATATGCCTGGATGGCCATGGTGTGTTCCCCGCAAGCTGATGTCGAGGAAGGCAAGGTAAAACATGCTCATGGCTTAAACAGTCAATTATGATGAACTCGCAATGCCACGCCTGCAGATATTGCGATAGGCAGCGTTGATCATGTTGCCGTGCCTGGTGTACTTTCGCGCCTCTCCAAGACTGCAACACGCGGCTTAAGCGGCGCTGCCGTTACATACGATGCCATGACGATACGCAAATCCAGCTTTCCGCCGGTGGTGGCGCAGGACACCCGCTTGCTGATTCTCGGCTCACTGCCGGGCGAGGCATCGCTGCAGGCCGGGCAGTACTACGCCCACCCGCGCAACCAGTTCTGGCGGCTGATGTCGGCGGTAACCGGCAGCGAGTTGCCGGCGCTGGACTACCCGCAAAGGTTGGCCGCATTGCAGGCGCATGGCGTCGGCTTGTGGGATGTGGTGGCCGACGCGCAGCGCCGCGGTAGTCTGGATGCCGATATTCGCGAGGCGCGCTACAACCCGCTGCAGGAGCTGCTTGCCAGCCTACCGGCGTTGCGGGCAGTGGCGTTCAACGGCAAAACCGCCGGCAAGGCGCAGGTGCAGCTGGCTGGCTGTGGCGTGGAGCTGCTGGTGCTGCCCTCGTCCAGCCCGGCGTTGACATTGGCTTTCGACAAAAAACTTGAAGAATGGCGACAATTGGTCCGATATATCAGCTGAACGCAGCTTACGGACTCTGTCATGAATCGCTACTGCATCTGGTTTGTTACCGCTGACGACCCTGCCACCCGCCGTGCCGAGGTGAGCTTAACTGGCACGCTACATAGTGCTCAGGTGCTGGATGACATCGAACAGCAGCTGGCCGCGCAATTGCGTCTGCCGCGTATCATGATCACCCACTGGCAGCGCTTCGAAGATCCTGCATACAACGGCTGAGCCGGCGGCTAGTGCCGATGGCGTATGCCGCGCCAGCGCTAGCTGTGCGATGATGCGGCTTTCCCTTTTGCTGCCATTCCTGCCATGCAAAGCGTAGATCAGACCCGCGACTGGCTGCTGTCCCAGGCCCGTCCGCTGCACACCTCCGAAACCGTTTCCCTGCTGGATGCCGCCGGCTGCGTGCTGGCCGCCGATATCGTGGCCACGCTGGACGTACCGCCGCACGACAACAGCGCCATGGATGGCTACGCCGTGCGCGCCGCCGATGCGGCCAACGTGCTGCCTGTGAGTCAGCGCATTCCCGCCGGCAGCCAGCCGCAGCCGCTGGCCACTGGCAGTGCCGCGCGCATCTTTACCGGCGCGCCGATTCCGCCGGATGCCGATGCGGTGGTGATGCAGGAACAGGCGGAGCTGCAGGACGACGGCAGCGTACGCTTCACTGCACCGGTGAATGCCGGGCAGAACATCCGTCGCCGTGGAGAGGACATCTCCAGCGGCCAGGTGGTGCTGCAGGCTGGCCGCCGCCTGAGCGATGCCGACATCGGCCTGGCGGCGTCCATTGGCGTGGCCGCGCTGCCGGTGTGGCGCAGCCTGCGCGTGGCGGTGTTCTTTACCGGCGACGAACTGGTGGAGCCGGGCCAGCCGCTCACCGCCGGCAAGATCTACAACTCCAACCGCTACTGGCTGGTGCCGGCGTTGCGTCGCCTGGGCTGCCAGGTACTGGATCTGGGCATCGTGGCGGATACGCTGGATGCCACCCGCGCCGCACTGCGCGAAGCGGCTGCCAGCGCCGACGTGGTGATGACCTGCGGCGGCGTGTCGGTGGGCGAGGAAGATCATGTAAAAGCGGCGGTGGAAGCCGAGGGCGAGCTGCAGCTGTGGAAGATCGCCATCAAGCCGGGCAAGCCGCTGGCCAGCGGCCGGGTGGGCGATGCCGACTTCATCGGCCTGCCGGGCAACCCGGTGTCCGGCTTCGTGACCTACGCGGTGCTGGTGCGCGACTTCCTGCGCGCGCGCATGGGCGAGGCGGTGCAAGCTTGGCCGCAAGCACGCCAGCTGCCGGCAGCGTTCGAATGGAACAAGCCGGATGCTAGGCGCGAGGAGTTCCTGCGCGTGCAGCTGCGCGAGCAGGACGGCCAGCTGGTGGTGAACCGCTACCCGAACCAGGGTTCCGGTGTGCTAACTTCCTGCGCCTGGGCCGATGCGCTGGTGCGCCTGCAGCCGGGGCAGCGGGTGGCGCCGGGCGACATGGTGGCGGTCTACCCGCTGTGATTCGCCTGAGCTTCTGGCGCGGCGGCGCGCTGCTGGCGCAGATCGACGACGCCCAGCCTGGCGACATGTTGCTGGATGTCGCCCGCTTTCACGAGGTGCCGCTGCACTGGCGCTGCGGCCAGGGCACCTGCGGCACCTGCGCGGTGCACATCCGCCACGCTGCACAGCCGCGCGAGGTGATGGTTGGCCGCAAGGAGCGCAATGTGCTGCTGCGCGCCGGCCTGATAGACGCGGCGCCGGCGGTGCTGGAGAGCTGGCCAGATACCGACGCCACGCCACGGCTGGCCTGCCATCTGCCGCTGGAAGACATGGCCTGGCAAGTGCTGCTGCCGGACGACAACTGAATCCAAGGAAAACCATGCCCCGCAAATTACAGCACAACGCGGTACAGCTGCTGCTCGACAGTGAACATCTGGTGCACGACAACCTTTCCGGCGCCGCCGCCTGCGGCGATGTGCTGTGGGTGGCCGGCGACGAGGCCGCCGGGCTGGATCGGCTGCTGCGCCAGCCAGAAAGCAACGATGGCGTGCTGCGCTTTCTGGCCGATGGTCACTACCCGCTAGCCGATTTTCTGGACTTGCCGGATGCGGCCAACGTCGAGGCCGATATCGAAGGCCTGGCGATTGCTGACGGTTATCTGTGGCTGGTTGGCTCACATGGTCTGAAACGCAAGGCGCCCAAGCCGGAGCGCAGCACGGCCGACAACCTGGCACGGCTGGCCACGGTAGGCAGTGATGGCAATCGCTGCCTGTTGGCGCGCATTCCGCTACAGGACGATGCCAGCGGCCAGCCACAGCTGGCGCGACAGACGCAGGATGGGCGTAGTGCGGCGCGGCTCAAGGGCAAGAAGAAAAGCAATGAACTTACCGCCTTGCTGGCCGAAGATGCGCAGCTGGCGCCGTTCATGGCGATTCCCGGCAAGGATAACGGCTTTGATATCGAAGGGCTGGCGGTGTGTGAGCAGCGGCTGCTGCTTGGTCTGCGCGGCCCGGTGCTGCGTGGCTGGTCCTGCGTGCTGGAGATTCGTGTGGAAGAGCGACAGGGCCAGCTGCGGCTGGTGCCGCTGGCAGATGATGGCCCCATGTATCGCAAACACTTTCTGCCGCTGGCAGGGCTGGGCGTGCGTGATCTACATTTCGATGGCGATGACCTGCTGATTCTGGCCGGCCCCACCATGGTGCTGGATGGTGCCATCCGGGTGTTCCGCTGGCAGGATGCCCGCCGCGCGCTGGCACAACAGCCGGCGCAGGATGTGGCCAGCCTGCACTGGGACGGGGTACAGGAATTGCTGGTGCTGCCGCACGGCAAGGGGCAGGATCGGGCAGAGGCCATTTGCCGCCTGCCGGCGCACTGGGCTGGCGAGGACAGCTGGCTGGTGCTGTACGACGCGCCATCGGCGGCGCGCAAGCCGCGTCCCGGCATCGTGTGTGGCGACCTGCTGCAGCGCTGAGCCGTGCAGCGCTTGCAGTTGTCCGCCAGCCGCGTACAATGCGCGGCTCATTAATATTGCATTGATTCACAAAGGAAAAACCATGGCCAAGAAGCAGAAGCACGACGACGAGCTGGACGACGAAACCCTGGCGCTGCTGGCCTGGTGCATGGAGGTGGAAACCCACCTGGTGGCCGCCGGCGCCACCCCGGAAGAAGCGCAGGACCACATCGAAGAGCAGGCCGAGTGGTACACCGACATGTTCTATGACGGACTGAGCCCGGCCGAGGCCGCCAAGCAGGCGCTGGCATGAAGCAGCGCCTGGCGGTTATCGACTTCGAAACCACCGGCATCACGCCGGGGCCAGGTTGCCGCGCCACCGAGATCGGCATCGTGCTGCTGGAAGGCGGCCAGATCGTCGACCGCTACCAGAGCCTGATGAATGCCGGCGTGCGTGTGCCGGCGATGATCGAGCAGCTCACCGGTATCAGCAATGCCATGCTGCGCAGCGCGCCGCCGGTAGCTCAGGTGATGCGCGAGGCGGCCGATTTTGTCGGCAGCACGCCGCTGGTGGCGCACAACGCCAGCTTCGACAGCAAGTTCTGGGATTACGAGCTGGCCCAGCTGGGCCGCAGCCGGCCACAGGCCTTCGCCTGCACACTGCTGCTGTCGCGCCGCCTGCTGCCGCAGGCGCCGGATCACAAGCTGGGCACGCTCACCCGCTGGGCCGGCCTACCCGCCACCGGCCGCGCCCACCGTGCCCTGGCCGATGCCGAGATGGCGGCCAACCTGCTGCTGCATCTGGGCTCCACCTTGCGCCAGCGTCACGGCATCGCCCCGGCGCACGAACTGCTGTGCAAACTGCAGAAAGTTCCCGCCGCCAAGGTAGCGCAGTTCCTGTCCGCCACGCCAGCCTGAAGGGTAGGGTGGAAGCCCGCAGGGCGTTCCACCAACTCAGACTAGCCCATCGTGGCGGATCGCCCTTTGGGCATCCGCCCTACTTGCGGCGCCACAGTGGTGCTTTGCTGCTGGTGCGGCTTGCTATCTTTCCCTTCCGAGAATTTCGTTCTTCCACAATCTTGCGACCAACGTTGGCCGCACATGGTTGATGGATGGGTGCTAAGGTACAGCTGCTGCACAGCTTTATCGCTTGGCGCCCAGCGACCGAAGGGAGTGGGGGGAGTGACGGGTTAGCTATTTGGAAGCATGAAATTCTCGTGTGAAAAAATTACTCCGGCATTCGTTTTGACATCCCCATGCCGCCAAGATGCGTTCTCATAGCGAACGTAATACTCACTCGATCCCGATGCGCAAACGAGCTTGGAAACGAATGCCAGAAAGTCTTCCAGCATGAACTGGGTTTCGTTCAAATGCTCTGGAAAGAACGTAAGCTCACAAAATATTTCGGCTGGTACGCTCCAGCTAAAAAAGACTTGGAGGTAATTCGGGTCCTTGTTTCCGTGCCATATGGTACTCAGCGTTCCTGGCGCTCGATCAAAGAATTTCGGTAACGCCAAAAGTGCTAGCTCCTCCCCATCGCCGCTCATGGCTTGTGTGAGAGTCCATTCCGATGCCAGGAAATCGATGATGCCAGTCGCGCCAGTTTTGTTGATCCGCTCGCCAAAATTGATATCTCTGCACGAGCCATCGCGGTCGAGTAGGTCGTGCGTGATTGAGTCACGGTTAATCATGTGTGTGGATAACGTTCGGAGTGGGCGAGCAGGTTAAGCGGGGTGTGAGAAGGATGGATACTCATGTGTCGACAGTCACGTGCATAAGCGAGCCATTCTCGAAGTGGCACGTGTAAAGATTGCCTGAATTATCCGTTAGGCATTCAAATGTCAGTTCCCATGGGAGATTTTTGTTGCCTTCCAGTGGTACGTCTAAACTGGCGAGACGAAATGTTTTTTGCCAATCTGCATTTATTGGCTTGCGCTGCATGCTTTGGTGCCGCAGTGCTAAATCTGGCTTAACCGTCTGGTAGATTGAGTCAATACTATCGGTGACCCACAGAAAGAATTCAGCCTGAGCTTCTGATGGCGGAGCCTCGCCAATCGTATCGACACAGAGGGTTAGTTCTCCGTCTCGATGCGCTTCACGTAGCCAGTAAGGACCCTTGGCACCCTTTTCTAGTTGGAGTTCACCGAGGATCGGGTGCACGATCTTGATCTTCGGTTTTGACTCAAAGAGTTCGCGAATAAACTTAAGCATTCCGCACCGCCAAACGTGAAAATAACCGGACTGCGTGGCTGTTCGCGCTGGTTAGGTTGATTGTAGGGTTGGGCATCATTTCAGTTGACACCGGAGTAGTAGCCATGAACGCCGATGCCAATAGTTGAGAAAAACTGGCCATCTGGACTGTCAACTATGGGGCGCCAAAGGCTGAGTTCGATAGATGGGAAGGTGTAGCTGTAGCCGAGCTCGGGGTCTTCGCGGTCTAGCGACGAATGCAGCTCAATGAACTCGATTAACAGAGACGCTTTGGTCGAAAAGACCGGATGGCCCCAGAGTTCTACCTCGAAGCCGGCCCCGCGCGATAATTCAATGTATTCAACACGTGGCACAGTGCCAGAGTAGAACACTCGCAAACCGTTGTTTAGCCAGGCGTCGGTTGGATAAAGGGATGCGGGTGAATTCTTAAAACTGGTGCTGCAGGGCCCAAGCATTAGCAGAACCTCGGTCCGCGTCATGCCCAGTTTGATATTGCCAAACCCTACTAGCGGTTGTAGGTGAAGAGCCTTCATGTTATTCAACGTAAAACTAAGCGGCACAGCGCGGTTTTATCGCGCAGCGTCCAGCTGCTGAAAGGTGAGCCGCACCGGATTCGTAATTTTTCACTACACATAGTCACTCCACTTGTTTGGCTGGCCAATTCTTTGAACATGTTTAGGATGTTCTTCGATAAAGGCTTTGACAGCTTGCTTTGTTCGAGGAAGCGGATCATAGCTGTGGTATCCACTTCCAGAAAAACGGAAGCCTGCTTCCCAAAGGCATTTGGCTGTGAACCAGGCTGAGTTATCCGGCCTAGGTGGTGTCGCAAAATTGCGTCCCATGAACGCCATTCTGTGACCGCAGTTCGGGCAGTTGTGAGTGATAGCGGACTCGGCAAGATGTGCGCTTCCGGATGAGGAGTCAGATGTCGCAGGACGCTTAAATGAAACTTGGCAATCGAAGCAGGCGAAGTTGTGGAGGAACTGTGGCATGCGATGGCTAGCGTAATGCACACGGCGTTTTTACCGTGTAATCAAAATAAGAATGCCGTGGAATTTGGAGTGGCATGCGGCAATTCGTTGTTTGTCCGGTGAAATATAAATTCAGCATGGCGAACGTTCCTGATTATGTTGCGCCAGTGATCTTCAGTCAGACCAAGCGCAGGGCGCGGCAAAACCTGGCCATCCAGCGGTAGTGTCGCAACCTGCCTGCCTGCTTGGTATATGCCGTGCGAATTTAAGGTGACATTCCGCGCTTTGGCAAGCTGTATTTGCCGTGATGAAAGCGGCGGGTATCCCCTGCGAATTGGTTACAAAGGGCAAGGCGCAATATGCCCAGCAGCGATGCGTTGCCGGTGGGCACGGCCCGTGGCCTATGCCCACCCTACGAAATAGAGTCGTCGCCTGGCCTGGCCTAGCTAGCCTGCAACGGGCACAGATTCCCCGCCAGTAGTGGCAACTGGCTGCCCACCCGCAGACCTGCCACTTCCTCGGCATCCAGCAGGATGTCCACCATGCTGCCGCCGCTCTGTACCGTTACCCGCCACAGCAGGTCTGCCGGCTGGATGGCTAGCACGGTAGCGTTCAGCCGCAGCCGGTCGGCGGCGTTGCCGTGCAGGTAGACCTCGGCCGGGCTGCCCTGGCGCACGATGCGGCCTTGCTTCAGTTGCAGCACCTGGCTGGCCAGTTTGAACACTTCCGGAATGTCGTGGCTCACCAGCACGGTGGTCACGGCGAAGCGTTGCTGTAGTTGCAGCAGTTCGTCCTGCAGCCGGCTGCGCAGTGCCGGGTCCAGCGCCGATAGCGGTTCGTCCAGCAGCAGCAGGCGCGGGCGGCGGGCGAGGGCGCGGGCCAGTGCCACTCGCTGCCGCTGGCCGCCGGACAGCTGGCGTGGCTTCTGCCCGGCCAGGGGGGCGAGGCCGGTCAGCTCCAGCAGTTCTTCCACCAGTGCTGCATCGCCGGCCGCAGCACCGAAGGCCACGTTGCCGCGCACGTCCAGGTGCGGAAACAGCGCGTAATCCTGAAACACCATGCCTACGCCGCGTTGTTGCGGTGGCAGGCTGCGGCGGCAGTCTATCCAGCATTCACCGTCGACTTCCAGCTGGCCGCTGTCGGCGCTGACGAGGCCGGCCAGCAGGCGCAGTAGGGTGGTTTTGCCGGCACCGGATTCGCCGGTGAGGGCGGTGATCTGCCCTGCCGGTAGCGTGGCGGCGACATCCAGTGTCATCTGTGTAGAAAGGGTTTTTTGCAGTTGAAAGCGGATCATGCGGCCAACCTTTCGCCGTGGCGGCGCAGCAGGTTTACCGCCAGCACCACCGCAAAGGAGAAGCTGCACAGCACGGCAGCGTAGACGTGGGCGCTGGCGTAGTTCAGCGCTTCCACTTCGTTGTAGATGGCGATGGACGCCACGCGAGTGACGCCGGGGATGTTGCCCCCCAGCATCAGCACCAGGCCGAACTCGCCCACGGTGTGGGCAAAGCTCATCACCATGCCGGCCACCAGCGCCGGTTTGATGCACGGCAGCTCCACATGCATAAAGGTGTGCAGCCGGGATTTGCCCAGCGTGTAGGACGCCTCGCGCAGGCTGTCCGGCAGTGCCGATAGCGCGGCAGCTACCGGTTGCACCATGAACGGCAGGCTGAACAGTACCGAGCCGAGCACCAGTCCTGGGAAAGAGAACAGCAGCTGGATGTCGAAGCGCTGCAGCCATTGCCCCAGCAAACTGTTGGGTGCGAAAGCCAGCAGCAGGTAGAAGCCCAGTACCGAGGGCGGCAGCACCAGCGGCATGGTCACCAGGGTTTCCAGCAGCGGCTTGTACCAGCGGCGGCTGTGCGCCAGCCAGGCTGCCAGCGGCACGCCGAGCAGCAGCAGGATGGCGGTGGTGCTGGCCGCCAGCCGGGCGGTAAGCCATAGCGGTTGCAGGTCAATCATGGTGCTCTCCCGGTAGTAGCAGCATGGCGTGCGACTTGATCAGCGCGCTCACCGCCATGCCGGCAGCCAGTTGCAGCCGCAGTGCCGACTGGCGGGTGATCAGCGCGTGAAAGCGTAGTTGGCCGCAGCGCAGCGCCACCCGTGCCATCAGCGCACCCAGCGTCAGCTCGTCCACCACGCAGGGCAGGATGTTGCGAATGCTGATGTCGCCGACCAGGTCGCGCGCCAGCGCCACGTCCAGCTCGCGAAAACCCAGCGTAACCGGGGTGCCGACGCCGGCTGGGGCGGCATCGCCCAGCGCCAGCGCGGTGCAGTGCTGCTCGCCCACGCGGACCTGCAGCAGGTGGATGCCGTCGGCGCTGTGTACGCCGGTCACGAAACCTGGCAGCCGGTTCATGGCAGGCGGTAGCCGTAGCGTTGCAGGATGGCGCGCGCGGCAGGCGAGCTTAGATAGTCGAACAGCTTGCGCGCATCGGGGTTGGCCGCAGCCGGCTTCAGTAGTGCCATGTTCTGCACGATAGGCTGGTGGCTTTGTTCCGGCATGTCCACCCAGCGGCCCTTGCCCTGCATCTGCGGTGCCAGCACCAGCGCCTTGGCGACAAAGCCGGCCTGCGCCGCGCCGCTGTCCACGAACTGCGCCGCCTGGGCAATGTTGTCGCCCTGTACCAGCCGTGGCTTCACGCTGTCGGTTAGCTTGTAGAAGTCGAGTACCCGCAGTGCCTCGCTGCCGTAGGGGGCGGTCTGCGGGTTGGCGATCACCACCTTGCCGCTGGCGTTCTTTAGCCAGCTCTGCCACTGTTTGCCGTCAAAGTTCGGGTCTTTCGTCCATAGGACCAGTGCGCCCAGTGCGTAGGTCTTGGGTGCGGCAAGCGTCTGGCCGGCGCTGGCCAGCTTGCGCGGGGTTTCGTCATCGGCGGACAGGAATAGCTCGAACGGCGCGCCGGCCAACACCTGGGTGGCGATCTTGCCGGAGGAAGCGTAGGACGCTTCCACGGCAATGCCAGTGTCGCGGCTGAAGGCGGTGGCGATGTCGGCAAAGGCGTACTGCACGTTGGCCGCAACCGCCACCTTGACCGGGCTGGCAAAGGCGAGCGGGGCGAGCAGGGTCAGCATGATGGCGCGGAGGGTGCGAAGGTGAGGAAGGGTTTTCATCGGGGTGTCCTGTGGAAGGTGCTGCCGGTGGCTTAATCGAAGATGCCCAGAATCACGTTCTGGGCGGAAAACAGGGCGCTGACGTCGCTGCCCGGCTGCAGCTGCAGGCTGGCGATGCTGTCGTTGTCGACCATGGCGCACAGCGTGTTGCCGCCGGGTAGTTGCACGATGACTTCGCTATTCACCGCGCCAGGGGTCAGCCGCAGGATCTGGCCCTGCAGCCGGTTGGCGACAGCGATGCCGGTGGCCGCGTCCGGCGTGGCCAGGGCCAGCCAGGAGGCCTTGATTAGCGCCACCACCTGGAGGCCGGCAGCCAGGCCCAGTTCCAGGCTGCTGCCACGGGTAACCTGGGCGGTAAGCGTCTGCCCGCCGGCAAGCGCGATATGCACGGTGTCGTTCACTGCGCCGGCATCCAGCCGGGTGATGCGGCCCGGCAGCTGGTTGCGAGCGGAGGTGCGCAGCGGCAGGCGGCTGATGTCGGATAGTGCGGGCGATGCGCCGGTGGCGGCCTGCAGGGCGCTGCCGGCGTTGTCCCAGGCGTGCAGCAGTTGCGCGCCCAGCTCGGTGAGGCGGGTGCCGCCACCACCACGGCCGCCGGTCAGGCGTTCCACCAGTGGGCTGTCGCTTTGCCGGTTCATGTTGTCCACCTGCTGCCACGCGGCCTTGTAGCTGATGCCGCAGCTGCGGGCCGCCGCGCTGATCGAGCCTTCGGCGGCAATGGCGCGTAGTAGCGCCAGGCGCTGGCTGGCGCCGTGGCCGGCGAATAGTTGCCATGGGTCGTTCATCGCTATTCTTCGCTATTCAATTATGGGTTAACGCTGGCGTGATATAAGGGCTGCCGACGCAGCCCTGTATCTATCGCCGCCCGCTGTTTATTCGGCCTGCTGCTTGCCTGCCAGCCAGTGGCCGCTCTTGCCGCCCTGTTTCTCCAGTAGCTGCACGCCGGCAATTGTCATGCCCTTGTCCACGGCTTTCAGCATGTCGTACACGGTTAGCAGACCGGCCATCACACCGCTGAGCGCTTCCATTTCCACGCCGGTGCGGCCAACGGTCTCGGTGGTGACTTCGATATACAGGCGGTTGGCCGCAGCGTCGGCGCTGAACTCCACCGCCACGCGGGTGAGTGCCAGCGGGTGGCATAGCGGAATCAGGTCGGCGGTGCGCTTGGTGCCCTGGATAGCGGCCAGGCGCGCGATGCCCACTACATCGCCTTTCTTGTTGTTGCCGGCCCGCAGCAGGGCAAAGGTGGCCGGCGCCATGTCGATATGGCCACCGGCGCGGGCCACGCGGCGGGTTTCCGCCTTGGCGCCCACATCTACCATGTGGGCCTGGCCGGCAGCATCAAAATGGGTGAGTTGGCTCATGGCGTGATATCGAAATTACGGGGATGGCGTCACCATAGCGCGGCGGCTGCCGCGGCACAATCCGTCAGAAGGGGTAGTGGCGGCTGTCAGCGCGTGGCTGTCGTCTGCCGGCAAGGCCGCATGACGCTGGCGCAGCGCGTGCTGTCTTGCCCGTGAGGGCAGGCTGGCTGCACTGTTCAATTCGACACTGCATGCTATACTCGCCCTTTGCTTTGGCCTGCTAGGCTTGCCCGCGCTGCGGGTGGGCGAACTGGTTTAAGTTCTGATTTCATGGCGCAGGAAAGCATCATCTGCAAGGTTCCTCCAGCATTACGCTAGGCCTAGGACTTTCCCGCTTCTGGCTTCAACCCCACACCTTTCAAGACTAAGGATTGGAAATGCAAGTACAACTGGAAACGTTGAGCGGCCTTGAGCGTCGCATGAGCATCGCCCTGCCGCTGGCTGCTATCGATGCGCAAGTGAATGAGCGCCTCAAGCGCGTGGCTCGCACCGCAAAGATTCAGGGTTTCCGCCCGGGCAAGGCTCCGGCTAAGATCGTTGAAATGAACTACGGCGCACAAGTGCGCGAAGAAGTGCTGGGCGAACAGGTTCAGCAAGCTTTCTACAAGGCCGCCGCCGAGCAGAAGCTGCGCGTTGCCGGCTACCCGCGTTTCGAACCAGCCCAGGGCGATGCCGAGAGCTTCAAGTTCGCGGCTGCTTTCGAAGTGTTCCCGGAAGTGGTTGTTGGCGATCTGGCCGGCAAGGAAATCGAAAAGCCGAAGACCGAAGTGACCGACGGCGAGATCGACAAGACTGTCGACATCCTGCGCAAGCAGCGCACCCGCTTCAACCGCGTTGAGCGCGAAGCCGCCAACGGCGACCGCGTGATCATCGACTTCAAGGGCGCCATCGACGGCGTAGCCTTCGAAGGCGGTTCCTCCGAGAACTTCCCGTTCATGCTGGGTCAGGGCCAAATGCTGCCGGAATTCGAAGCCGGCATCATCGGCATGAAGGAAGGCGAGATCAAGAGCGTGGAAGTGAGCTTCCCGGCTGACTACCATGGCAAGGACGTGGCCGGTAAAACCGCCGTGTTCGAGATCATGGTGAAGAACGTGGCCGAAGCGCAGCTGCCGGAAGTGAACGAAGAGTTCGCCAAGCAACTGGGCATCGCCGATGGCGACGTGGCCAAGATGCGTGCCGAGATCCGCAAGAACGTGGAGCGCGAAGTGAAGCGCCGCCTGACTGCGCAGATCAAGGAAAACGTGATGCAGGCGCTGATCGACGTGACCCCGATGGAGCTGCCGAAGGCGCTGGTGGATCTGGAAGTTGGCCGCCTGATGGAACAGGCTCGCCAGGATCTGGCGCAGCGTGGCATGCAGGTGAAGGATATGCCGCTGCCGGCAGACCTGTTCACCCAGCAAGCCGAGCGCCGCGTGGCCCTGGGTCTGATCCTGTCCGCCGTGGTGGAAGCCAACCAGCTGGAAGCCAAGCCGGAACAGGTGAAGGCACTGGTGGAAGAGTTCGCCGAAAGCTACGAGCAGCCGGAAGACGTGATCCAGTGGTACTACGCCAGCCAGGAACGCCTGGAAGGCCCGACCTCCATGGTGCTGGAAGACAACGTGGTTGAATTTGTGCTGGCTAAGGCCAATGTTGTCGAGAAGGAAGTTTCCTTCGAAACCCTAATGGGCCAGAACGCCTGATTTGTTGAATAACCGGAGAGGTCGATGAAATCGATGATTGAACCGCAAGGTCTGGGCCTGGTGCCCATGGTGGTAGAGCAGAGTGGTCGTGGCGAACGCGCCTACGACATCTTCTCTCGCCTGTTGAAGGAACGCATTGTGTTCCTGGTCGGTCCGGTTACCGACGAGTCGGCCAATCTGGTGGTGGCACAGCTGCTGTTCCTGGAATCGGAAAACCCGGACAAGGACATCTACCTGTACATCAATTCCCCGGGGGGCTCGATCACGGCCGGCATGTCGATCTACGACACGATGAATTTCATCAAGCCGGACGTGTCCACCCTCTGCATTGGCCAGGCGGCCAGCATGGGCGCGTTCCTGCTGTCCGCCGGTGCCCAGGGCAAGCGCTTTGCGCTGCCGCATAGCCGCGTGATGATCCACCAGCCGCTGCTGTACGGCGGTGGTCTGACCGGCCAGGTTACCGATATCGAGATTCACGCCCGCGAACTGGTGAAAACCAAGGCGCAGATGAACGAACTCTTGGCCAAGCATGCTGGCCAGAGTGTGGAACAAGTACAAGCCGACACCGAACGCGACAATTTCATGTCTGCCGAAGATGCCCGTGTATACGGTCTCATCGACAAGGTGCTGAGCTCGCGCGCCGACGTGGCGGCTTAATAGGACGTCGATCAGATGGCAGAAAAAGGCGGTAACGAAAAACTGCTGTACTGCTCTTTTTGCGGCAAGAGCCAGCATGAAGTGCAGCGCCTGATTGCAGGCCCGCAGGTATACATCTGCAACGAGTGCGTCGATCTGTGCGGCGACATCATCCGCGAGGAAGTGGAGGCCAAGGTGGGCGGCGACAGCAATGCCGCCGGCACGCCGCCGCTGCCGACGCCGCAGGAGATTCGCACCTCGCTGGATCAGCACATCATTGGCCAGGAACACGCCAAGAAGGCGCTGGCGGTGGCGGTGTACAACCACTACAAGCGGTTGTACACCCCGAGCAGCAAGGANGCTGGCACAGACGCTGGCCAAGCTGCTGGATGTGCCGTTCGTGATTGCCGACGCCACCACGCTGACCGAAGCCGGTTACGTGGGCGAGGATGTCGAGCACATCATCCAGAAACTGCTGCAGAAGTGCGATTACGACGTGGAGAAGGCCCAGCGTGGCATTGTCTACCTCGACGAAATCGACAAGATCTCGCGCAAGTCGGAAAACCCGTCCATTACCCGTGACGTGTCCGGCGAAGGCGTGCAGCAGGCACTGCTGAAGCTGATCGAAGGCACCGTGGCTTCGGTGCCGCCGCAGGGTGGTCGCAAGCACCCGAACCAGGAATTCATTCAGGTGGATACCACCAATATCCTGTTCATCTGCGGTGGCGCTTTCGACGGTCTGGAAAAAATCATTCGCCGTCGTTCGGAAAAGGGCGGCATCGGTTTTGGCGCCAGCATCAGTTCCAAGGAAGACGGCAAGTCGATCACCACGCTGTTCAGCGAGGTGGAGCCGGAAGACCTGATCAAGTTTGGCTTGATCCCGGAGCTGATCGGCCGTCTGCCGGTGGTGACCACGCTGGAAGAGTTGGACGAAGAAGCGCTGGTGAGCATCCTGACCCAGCCGAGGAACGCGCTGATCAAGCAGTACCAGCGCCTGTTCTCGCTGGAGAACGTGGAGCTGGACGTATTGCCGTCCGCCTTGCGTGTCATCGCCAAGCAGGCGCTGATCCGCAAGACCGGCGCTCGCGGCCTGCGCTCCATTCTGGAGCGTGCCTTGCTCGATACCATGTACGAGCTGCCGTCGCTGCAGGATGTGTGCAAAGTCGTTGTAGATGAAAAGGTTATCGAAAAGGGTGACAAACCCACCTTCATCTACCAGGGTGGCGATGCGCGAACGGATGCGGCGCAGTCTGCCTGATCCGGCCAGAACAAGCCGCCCGCAAGGGCGGTTTTTTATTTCCAGCGTTGCTGGAACTGCTTTAGCATGCTTGATAAGGACGGAATTGCCCTAATCTGTCCAGCTAACTGTAATCCCCAAGAGCAAGGTTAGGTGATATGCCACAACCCGCCGATTTGAAAGAAAAGACCACGCTGCCATTGCTGCCGCTGCGTGACGTGGTGGTCTTCCCGCACATGGTAATCCCACTGTTCGTTGGCCGCGCCAAATCCATCAAGGCGCTGGAGCTGGCCATGGACGAGAACAAGCAGATTCTGCTGGTGGCACAACGCTCGGCCGATAAGGACGAGCCGGCTGTCGATGATCTGCATGAGATTGGCGCCGTTGCCACCATTCTGCAGATGCTGAAACTGCCGGACGGTACCGTGAAGGTGCTGGTGGAAGGTCGCCAGCGCGCCCGAGTGTCGCAGGTGAATGATCACGGCGATTATTTCTCCGCCGAAGTGGACCCGCTGGCGCCGGACGCCGAGGACAATCGCGAAGTCGAGGCGCTGCGCCGTGCATTGCTGGCGCAGTTCGAGCAGTTCGTGAAGCTGAACAAGAAGATCCCCAGCGAAGTCCTGTCGTCGCTGGGTGGTATCGACAAGGCCGGTCGCCTAGCCGACTCCGTGGTGGTGCATCTGCCGCTGAAGCTGGAAAGCAAGCAGCAGGTGCTGGAGATGTTCGATATCAAGGAGCGTATCGAATATCTGCTGTCGCTGATGGAGTCGGAGATCGACATCCTGCAGGTGGAAAAGCGCATCCGTGGTCGCGTCAAGCGCCAGATGGAGAAGAGCCAGCGCGAGTACTACCTGAACGAGCAGGTTAAGGCGATCCAGAAAGAGCTGGGCGAAGGCGAGGAAGGTAACGACTTCGACGAGCTGGAGAAAAAGATCAAGCTGGCCGGCATGTCCAAGGAAGGCAAGGACAAGGCCATGGCCGAGCTGAAGAAGCTGCGCATGATGTCGCCGATGTCGGCCGAGGCTACCGTGGTGCGCAACTACATCGAAACCCTGACTGATCTGCCGTGGAAGAAGAAGACCAAGATCAGCAAGGATATCGATGTGGCCGAAGAGGTGCTGGAAGAGGATCACTTCGGTCTGGAAAAGGTCAAGGAACGCATTCTGGAGTACCTGGCGGTGCAGCAGCGTGTCGATCGTCTGAAGGCGCCGATCCTGTGCCTGGTAGGGCCGCCGGGCGTGGGCAAGACCTCGCTGGGGCAGTCGATTGCCCGCGCTACCAATCGCAAGTTCGTGCGCATGGCACTGGGCGGCGTGCGCGACGAATCCGAGATTCGCGGCCATCGCCGTACCTACATCGGCTCCATGCCGGGCAAGGTGCTGCAGAACATGAGCAAGGTGGGGGTGAAAAACCCGCTGTTCCTGCTGGATGAAGTGGACAAGATGGGGGCCGACTTCCGTGGCGACCCGTCCTCCGCACTGCTGGAAGTGCTGGATCCGGAACAGAACCATGCCTTTGTCGATCATTACGCCGAGGTGGATTTCGATCTCTCCGACGTGATGTTCGTGGCCACCGCCAACTCGATGAATATCCCGCCTGCACTGCTGGATCGCATGGAGATCATCCGCTTGTCCGGCTACACCGAGGACGAGAAGGTCAATATCGCCACCAAGTACCTGGTGCCGAAGCAGATCAAGGCCAACGGTGTGGTGGAAGGCGAGCTGCAGATCCACGAGTCCGCGCTGCGTGACATTGTGCGCTACTACACCCGCGAGGCGGGCGTGCGTAGCCTGGATCGCGAGATCGCCAAGATCTGCCGCAAGGTCGTGACGGTGCAGTCCAAGAAAAAGGCTGGTGCCGGCAAGACTACGGTGAACAGCCGGAATCTGGAGAAATACCTGGGTGTGCAGCGTTTCGACTTTGGCCTGGCCGAAGAAGAAAACCGCATCGGCCAAGTAACCGGTCTTGCTTGGACCGAGGTGGGTGGCGACCTGCTCACGATCGAGGCGGTGGCGCTGCCTGGCAAGGGTAATATCATCCGTACCGGCCAGCTGGGCGAGGTGATGCAGGAGTCGATTACCGCAGCCATGAGCGTGGTGCGCAGCCGTGCCAGCCAGCTTGGCATCAAGCCGGACTTCTACGAGAAGCACGACATGCACATCCACGTGCCGGAAGGGGCCACGCCCAAGGATGGCCCGTCGGCGGGTATTGCCATGACCACCGCGCTGGTATCGGTGCTGACTGGCAACCCGGTGCGTGCCGACGTGGCGATGACCGGCGAGATTACCTTGCGTGGCGAGGTACTGCCGATTGGCGGCCTGAAGGAAAAGCTGCTGGCCGCACAGCGTGGCGGTATCAAGCGGGTGCTGATTCCGAAAGGCAACGTCAAGGACCTGGTCGAAATACCGGCAAATATCAAGAACAAGCTGGAAATTATTCCGGTAAAGTGGATTGATGAAGTTTTGGCATTGGCGCTGGAGCGTCAGCCAGAGGCTTTGCCGGCGGAAATGCCCGCCGTTGCTGCATCTGTTGCCGAACCGGCGACAGCACCAGTGCAAATGACGCATTAATGACGCATTGTTTTGATTTGCTGGAGAAAGCGCGCTAGCATCGGCTTCCAGAGGGGGTGGGAACCTACCAATACCCCGCTGGAAGCCGCTTGACACAAGGATTTTGGCCTTGCTATAAAGCTAGCGGTTTTATTCAGTACTCCGTACACCGAGAACGACGAAAGGGGACTTAACGTGAACAAGTCTGAACTGATTGACGCGATCGCCGCCAAGGCAGACATTTCCAAAGCAGCAGCCGGCAAGGCTCTGGATGGCATGATTGATGCCGTGGCTGAAGCGCTGAAAACTGGCGATACCGTCACCGTTGTAGGCTTTGGTACTTTCTATGTTGGCGAACGCGCTGAGCGTAGTGGCCGCAATCCGAAAACCGGCGAGACCATTACCATTGCCGCTGCCAAGTCTCCGAAGTTCCGCGCTGGCAAGGCTCTGAAAGACGCCCTGTAATCTGCCTGCCTGGAAACCAGCAGACAGCCAGTCTGTCTGACCGTCTGGCCGGGGCGCATGGCTTACAAGGCCCCTCAGATAACATCAAGGTGAACGGCCCGCCGTTCACCTTGTTTTTTTGCAAGACCTCATTCCGTCATGTTTGATTTCGTTCATAACAACAATACCGCCATCAAGATCATTCTGGGGGCGGTGGCGCTGACCTTTGTTGGCTTCGGTGTTGGCAGTTACAGCGCAGCCGTGGATGACCCGTACCTGGCCAAGGTGGGGGATGCCAAGATCTACAAGCGTGACGTCGAGCGCCAGCTGCAGGATCAGCCTGCCAACGCCGCTTCGCGTCAGGCGGTGCTGGAAAACCTGATCCGCCAGGAAATGCTGCTGGCCGAGGCAGGGGCTTCGCGTCTGGCAGTGGCACCGACGCAGTTGCGGGCAGTGATTGCCGGCATCCCGGCATTCCAGGATGGCGGCAAGTTCAGTGCAGCCCGTTACCGCGAATTCCTGGCCGCGCGCAATATGGATGCCGCCACCTTCGAGTCGCAGGTCAGTCGTGACTTGCTGCTTCAGGCGCAGGCGGCGCCGTATCTGAACGCACAGTTTGTGTCGCGCACCTTGCAGACGCGATTGTCCGCCATGATGACCGAGACCCGCGACGTGCGCGCCCTGGTGCTGAAGCCGGAGCAGTTTGCCGCCAGCGTCAAGCTGGACGATGCGGTGCTGAAGGCCTATTACGATGCCAATCTGAAGCGCTTCAAGGCCGAGGAAACCGTGGCGCTGGACTATGTACAGCTGTCGCAGGCACAGCTGGCACAAGGTATTCAGGTATCGGATGACGAAGCCCGTGCTTACTTCGACAAGAACATCGGCGAGTTTGGTGGCGAGCAGCGCGACGTGTCGCACATCTTGCTGACCGTGGCCAAGGGTGCCTCGGCTGCCGATAAGGCCAAGGTAAAGGCCGAGGCTGAAGCCATTCTCAAGGAAGTGCGTGCCAACCCGGCCAGATTTGCCGAGCTGGCCAAGGCCAAATCGCAGGATCCTGGCTCTGCGGCCAACGGTGGTGACCTGGGTGCGTTTGGTCGTGGCACCATGACCAAGCCGTTCGAGGACGTGGCCTTCCGCATGCAGAAGGGACAGATCAGCGAAGTGGTGGAAACCGAATTCGGTTACCACATCCTGAAGCTGAATGAGATCAAGGGCGCCGACTTTGCTGCACAGAAGGCCGACGTGATTGCCAAGCTGCAGCTGCAGAAGGCGGCTGCGGAATTCCGCAGCAAGGCGGAAAAGCTGGCCGAGATTGCTTATCAGCAAGGTGACTCGCTGAAGGGCCTGCAGGCATTGGGGCTGACGGTACAGCGTAGCGAAGCGTTGCCGCGTGCCGGCAAGGCTGGCGATGCCCTGTTGGGCAACCGCAAGGTATTGGACGCCGCTTTCAGTGACGACGTGCTGAAAGGCAAGCACAACAGCGAGCCGATCGATCTGGGCAATAACACCCTGGTGGTGTTGCGAGTGGCCGAGCATCAGCCGGCACGGCAGAAGCCGCTGGCCGAAGTGGCTGCCCAGGTGAAGGCGGAGTTGCTGGCGCGCGAAGGCGGCAAGCTGGCCGCGCAGCGTGGCGAGGCGCTGCTGGCGGAACTGAAGGCAGGCAAGGGTGTGGATGCACAAGCCTGGCTGGCAGCGCAGTCGCTGTCGCGCCGCAATCCGGGGCAGGTGCCTGCGGCCGAGGTGCGTGCCATCTTTGCCGTAGCCGGCAAGTCGGTGCCCGGTTTTGCCGGGCTGAAGCGCGATAATGGCGAGTTTGTCATTTATCGCGTGGACAAGGTGCAGGCTGCTGCTGCGCTGGCACCGGAAGAATCTGCCCAGTTGCGTGGCCTGTTGTCCGAGTTGTCGGCCAATAGTGTGATGGGTGCCTATCTGGAGCAATTGCGCCAGAAGCACAAGGTGCTGATCAATCAGGCTGCGGAAGAATGAAAAAGGCCCCGTAAGGGGCCTTTTTCATGTGCTGCTGTTGCCGGATCAGGCGAAGTTCTGGGCGACGAAGTCCCAGTTCACCAGCTTCCAGAAGCCTTCCATGTAGTTCGGGCGGCTGTTGCGGTAGTCGATGTAGTAAGCGTGTTCCCACACGTCGCAAGTCAGCAGGGCTTTCTTGTCGGTGGTCAGCGGGGTGGCGGCATTGCTGGTGGAAACCAGGTCCAGGCTGCCATCGGTGTTCTTCACCAGCCAGGCCCAGCCGGAGCCGAAGGTACCAACGGCACAGGCGGCGAAGGCTTTCTTGAACTCGTCGAAGGAGCCCCACTTGGCGTTGATGGCGTCGGCCAGTGCGCCAGCCGGCTTGCGCTCTTCGCCGGAAGCGTTCGGTGCCAGACCGAACCAGTAGAAGGTGTGGTTCCATACCTGGGCGGCGTTATTGAAGATGCCACCGGAAGATTTCTTCACGATTTCTTCCAGGGAGGCGTTCTCGAACTCGGTGCCCTTGATCAGATTGTTCAGGTTGGTAACGTAGGTCTGGTGATGCTTGCCGTAGTGGAATTCCAGGGTTTCCTTGGAAATGATCGGCGCCAGGGCGTCCAGGCCGTACGGCAGTTCGGGCAGTTTGTGTTCCATCGTGCTCTCCAGAGTTGATAAGCAAAACAGCATGTGCTGCTAGACCGTTGAAGTTTACTGTAATTGGGCGAATGCGCCAATTGTTGACTAAATCACTAGACTAAAGGTTTGTGTTGTGCAATTCGATGTCATTGTTCTGGGTGCCGGGGCTGCCGGTATGATGTGTGCAGCTACCGCCGGCCAACGCGGTCGTCGGGTGCTGCTGCTGGATCATGCCGACAAGCTGGCGGAAAAGATCCGCATCTCTGGTGGTGGGCGCTGCAATTTCACTAATCTGCAGGCGCGACATGACTGCTATGTGTCGGATAACCCGAACTTCTGTCGCTCGGCACTGGCGCAGTACACGCCGCGCGACTTCATCGCGCTGGTGGAGCGTTACGGCATTGCCTACCACGAGAAGAAGCTTGGCCAGCTGTTTTGTGATGATAGCAGCCAGCAAATTATCGATATGCTGGATTCCGAATGCCGTGCGGCCAAGGTCGACCGGCGTATGGGGGTAGCAGTGCAGCAGGTTGGCCGCAACGGTGAGTCGTTCGTGGTGCATACCTCGCTGGGCGTGTTCGAGGCCGGGTCGCTGGTGGTGGCCACGGGCGGGCTGTCCATCCCGCAGATCGGCGCCACGCCGCTGGGTTACCAGATTGCCGAGCAGTTCGGCCTGCCGCTGACGCCGCTGTCACCGGCACTGGTGCCGCTGACTTTCCACCTGGACGATGCCGAGCGCTTTGCGCCGCTGGCCGGGGTGTCGCTGGATGTGGAAGTGCGCAGCGGCAAGGTGCGCTTCCGCGAGAATGTGTTGTTCACCCACAAGGGTCTGTCCGGGCCGGCGATTTTGCAGATTTCCAGCTACTGGCAGCCGGGGCAGGAGATCGTCATCGACCTGCTGCCGGATATCGATGCCGAGGCCTGGCTGGAGGAGCGTGCCGGCAGCGAGCAGCTGCTGGCCAATGCCATGGGCGAGCTGGCCTGGCCCAAGCGTTTTGCCGAGGCCTGGCTGGCAGCGCAGGGTGCCAACGTGCGTGGCAAGGATCTGGCGCCGAAGAAGCGGCGCCAGCTGGCCGAAGCACTGCACAACTGGCGCGTGCTGCCCAATGGCACCCAGGGTTATAAAAAGGCCGAAGTGACGCGCGGCGGCGTGTCCACCCGGGCGCTGTCGTCCAAGACCATGATGGCCAACGATGTGCCGGGGCTGTTCTTCATTGGCGAGGTGGTGGACATTACCGGCTGGCTGGGTGGCTACAACTTCCAGTGGGCGTGGTCTTCCGGCTTTGTTGCCGGCAAAAACTGCTAGAATCACGCTTCTTCAGTTTCTCCCTTCAGGGTTGGCCGCGGCCAACCCTGTTCTGATTCCAGGTGTTATGAGCGAATTCGATATCAACGACGCAAGCGTCGCCGCCATCCGCACACCGCCGCACTCCATCGAGGCCGAACAATCGGTGCTGGGCGGCCTGCTGCTGGACAATAGCTCGTGGGAAAAAATCGCCGACCTGCTGACCGAGGCGGATTTTTATCGCCATGACCACCGGCTGATCTTCAAGCACATGGCGCGCATGGTGGACATGGCGCGTCCGGCCGACGTGGTGACGGTGTCCGAAAGCCTGGACAAGAGCAATGAGCTGGCCAGTATCGGCGGCATTGCCTACCTGGCCTCGCTGGCGCAGAACACGCCGTCCGCGGCCAACATCCGCCGCTATGCCGAGATCGTGCGCGAGCGCTCCATCATGCGGGCGCTGGCGCAGGTGGGTACCGAGATCGCCGAGGCAGCCTACAACCCGCAGGGGCGCGATGCGGCGCAGCTGCTGGACGATGCCGAGGGCAAGGTGTTCCAGATTGCCGAATCCACCGCCAAATCCAAGCAGGGCTTCCTGGAGATGCCGGCACTGCTGAAAGAGGTGGTGGAGCGCATCGACATGCTCTATAGCCGCGAGAACCCGGACGAAGTCACCGGCGTACCGACCGGCTTTACCGATCTGGATGCCAAGACCTCCGGCCTGCAGCCAGGCGACCTGATCATCGTGGCCGGCCGCCCGTCCATGGGTAAGACCGCGTTCTCGATGAACATCGCCGAGCACGTGGCGGTGGAGGCGCACCTGCCGGTGGCGGTGTTCTCCATGGAAATGGGCGGCACGCAGCTGGTGATGCGTATGCTGGGTTCGGTGGGGCGGCTGGATCAGCACGTGCTGCGTACCGGCAAGCTGGGTGACGAGGACTGGCAGAAGCTGACCTACGCCATCGGCAAACTGTCCGAGGCGCCGATGTATATCGACGAAACCCCTGGCCTGACCGCGCTGGAGCTGCGCGCCCGTGCCCGTCGCCTGGCGCGCCAGCACGGCGGCAAGCTGGGGCTGATCGTGATCGACTACCTGCAGCTGATGTCCGGCTCCGGTCGTGGCGACAACCGTACTGCCGAGCTGGGCGAAATCTCGCGGGGCCTGAAGGGCCTGGCCAAGGAGCTGCAGGTGCCGGTGATTGCGCTGTCGCAGCTGTCGCGTGCGGTGGAGCAGCGTACCGACAAGCGGCCGATGATGTCCGACTTGCGGGAATCCGGTGCCATCGAGCAGGATGCCGACTTGATCATCTTCATGTACCGCGACGAGTACTACAACCCGGATACCCCGGATAAGGGCGTGGCCGAGGCGATTATCGGTAAGCACCGTAACGGCCCGGTGGGCCGGGTGCGGCTGGCCTTCATCGGCATGTACGCCAAGTTCGACAACGCGGCAGTGCACGGCATTACCGGCTGGGCGGACGCGGACGGTTAAGGTTAATGAGTATGCGGCCAACGTTGGCCGCTGCAGAAGCAAGGAATGGCGATGAGCTTTTTCGACAAACACGTATTCATCTGTTGCAACCAGCGCGCTCCGGGCGAGGCCTGCTGCAATAACCATGGCTCCAGCGAACTGCTGGGCTATATGAAGGACCAGATCAAGGCTCGCGGCCTGGCTGGTGACGGCAAGATCCGCGTCAACAAGGCCGGTTGCCTGGGGCGCTGCGACGATGGCCCGGTGATGGTGGTCTACCCGCAGGAGACCTGGTACACCTTCATCGACAAGGAAGATATCGATGAAATCATCGAGCGCCACATGGTGGGCGGCGAGGTGGTGGAAAGGCTGAAGATCTGATGTTGAAGGCACTGCAGAAAATCGATATCGCCGGCCCGGTGGGCAAGCTGGAGACCATCGTGATTCCGGCTGTGGGTGACACCAGCGGCATCGCGGTGATCTGCCACCCCAACCCCACCCAGGGCGGCACCAACACCAACAAGGTGGTGCAGACCGCCGCCAAGGCGCTGTCGCAGCTCGGTTATGTGTGCTACCTGCCTAATCTGCGCGGTGTGGGCGATAGTGAAGGCGTACACGACCACGGCAATGGCGAAGTGGACGACGTGCTGGCGGTAATCGCGCATGCCAAGACAGAGCAGGGCGAGCTGCCGCTGGCGCTGGCTGGTTTTTCGTTTGGCGGCTTTGTCGCCGCGCGGGTGCGCGAGCGGGTGGAAGCCGACAAGCTGCTGCTGATGGGGGTGGCGGTAGGCAAGTACGTGATCCCGACGCCGCATGTGCCGGCGGACACGCTGGTGATCCATGGCGAGGCGGACGAGGTGATTCCGCTGTCCGCAGTGCTGGACTGGGCGCGGCCGCAGCACCTGCCGGTGGTGGTGTTTCCGGAGGCCGGGCACTTTTTCCACGGCCGACTGGTGCAGTTGGCGGCGATGATCAAGCGCTGCTGGTAGGTACATGGGACGTAAAGCAACGGGCTGCCATTGGCAGCCCGTTTTGCGTCTGCGGCCAACGTTGGCCGCAAGGTGGGTGCTTCCGCTCAGCGATGCAGTTCGCCGGCGGCCTCCGGCTGGTAGCTGATGCCGTCGATGGTGACCACGGTATGGCCGCCACCCGGTAGCGGCCAGTCCATGCTCTGGCCAACCGACAGGCCAAGCAGGCTGCAGCCTACCGGCGCCAGGATGGAGATGCGATCGGCGCTGCCGTCGGCATCGCGCGGGAACACCAGGGTCAGCTCGCGCATCACGCCGTTGCCCAGATGGAAGCGCACCCGGCTGTTCATGGTTACCACATTGGACGGCAGCTGTTCCGGCTCCACAATGTCAGCGCGGTCCAGCTCGGCCTCCAGGGCGCGGCCAACAGGGCTGTGACCGGCTTCGCCGGCAAGCAGGGCGCTCAGGCGTTCGTAGTCCAGGGTGGAAATGGTAATGCCGGGCAGGGTGCTCATGGCTGGTTCCTCTTGACGGGTAGCGGCAGCAAAAACAAAAGGCGTGGCAGAAGCCACGCCTGTTTGAGGGACACCCGTCTGGGCGGATGGTTCAGTTTTTGAACACCGGTTTGGGCGGGGTGCCGTCCGAGGTAGTCAGGATTTCGTAGCCGGCTTCGGTAACCAGCACGGTGTGTTCCCACTGTGCGGACAGGCTGCGATCCTTGGTTACTACCGTCCAGCCATCGCCCAGGATGCGCAGGTGGCGCTTGCCCTGGTTGATCATCGGTTCGATGGTGAAGATCATGCCGGCTTTCAGCTCCAGGCCGGTGCCGGGCTGGCCGTAGTGCAGTACCTGCGGCTCTTCGTGGAATTTCTTGCCGATGCCGTGGCCGCAGAATTCCTGCACCACGCTGTAGCCGGCGGCTTCGGCGTGGCGCTGGATGGCGTAGCCGATATCGCCCAGGCGCGCGCCCGGTTTTACCTTCTCGATGCCTTTCCACATGCACTCGTAGGTGATCTTGCACAGGCGGCGGGCAAAATCGGCAACCTCACCCACGTAGTACATGCGGCTGTTGTCGCCGTGGTAGCCATCCTTGATCACGGTGATGTCCAGGTTGACGATGTCACCCTTTTTCAGCGGCTTGCCATCCGGAATGCCGTGGCAGATCACGTGGTTGATCGAGGTGCAGATCGACTTCGGGTACGGGTTGGTGCCGTCCGGCGCGTAGTTCAGCGGCGCCGGGATGGTGCCCTGCACGTTGACCATGTAGTCGTGGCAGAGCTTGTCCAGTTCTTCGGTGGTCACGCCCGGTTTCACGAACGGGGTGATGTAGTCCAGCACTTCGGCGGCCAGGCGGCCGGCGATGCGCATTTTCTCGATGTCTTCCTGAGTCTTGATGACGATGGCCATGCTGTAATCGCTTGATGTGTGAACGGGTAATGATAGCAAATATCAAGTAGTTACGGGCGCATGGAGCGCCCGTAGCCGTATTGGCAAAGTGCTTTCGCAGTGCGTGAAGAGCCTTGCCGGATGAGATGCCTCTCGTGCTGGCAGGGTGATCAGGCCAGGAACTGGTTGGGGTAGACCTCGTCGATCAGCGTGCGGCAATCGACGATGCGCAGGTCGTTGTCCTTGGCAAAGTCCATCAGGAAACGGAACACCGGCGGGTGCAGCTTTTCCATTTTCTTGTCGACGGCAACACAGCGGATGCCGTCCAGCAGCATCGGCCGCACGAACTGGTGATAGGCCAGTTTCTGGTCGTCTCCGAACGAGGACAGGATGCCGGCCAGACGTTCGGCCCAGTCGCTGGGGCGGAAGGTACGACCTTCGGAGGTAACACCTTGGATAACAATTTCGTAGGGGTTGCAGATCATTGACGTAACCGGGCGCTTGTTCTTGTGGGGTGTGATCTTTGACCGTGTCCTGTCTGTTTATTATGCGGGGCGCTGTTTTGTAATTGTAGGCCGACAGGTTTGCGGGTTATCCCTCAATTTTAACCGAAAACGGTTATCGAGACACCTGCAAAAAAGGCGGATTTCCCTAATGGCCCATTGTCAGATACGGCGGAAGGCCGGCAGCGAGGCCAGCAGCTTCTTGCCATAGCTCTGGCGCACGATGCGGTTGTCGAGGATGGTGACACGGCCATAATCGCTTTCGGTGCGGATCAGGCGGCCAACCGCCTGTACCAGCTTGATCGAGGCTTCCGGCACGGTTAGCTCCACGAAGGGGTTGCCGCCGCGTTTTTCGATCCAGCGTGCCAGCGTGCGGCCAACCGGGTCGTCCGGCATGGCAAACGGCAGCTTGGCGATGATCACATGCACGCAGGCTTCGCCTGGCAGATCCAGCCCTTCGGAGAAGGAGTCCAGCCCGAACAGCACGCTGGCGCGGCCGTCTTTCAGTGCGGTGTAGTGTCGCTCCAGTAGTACCGATTTGGGCAGCTCGCCCTGTACCAGCACCCGCTCGCGCAGCGTGGCGTCCAGGCCTTCGGCCACTTCCTGCATCTGCTTGCGCGAGGTGAACAGCACCAGAGTGCCCACCGCCTCGCTGCTGTCGATCAGTCGCGGCAGCCAGTCGATGATCTCGCGGGTATGTGCCGACGGGTCCTTGGGGGTGGCGGCCAGCGGCGGCAGGTACAGCTCGCCCTGTTCGCTGAAGTTGAACGGCGAATCCAGCGCCACGCAGGTGGTGTCCGGCAGCCATTTCAGCCCAGTCTGCGACAGCAGCAGGTCAAAGTTCCCCAGCGAGCGCAGCGTGGCGGAGGTGAGCAGGGCGCCGGCGGCGCGGCGCCACAGCGTGGCGGCCAGGCTGGCGGCGGCGCTCACCGGCGAGGCGGAAAACACGTAATCACCCTTGCCATCCAGGCGACGTGTCACCCATTTGGCGATTGGTGGCGCGGCTTCGTCCGGCTCTTTCTCGAACAAGTCCCACAGCGCCACCAGCTGTTCGCACTTGCCGACAAAGAAGCCCGCGTCGGCATTGGTTTTGTCCAGCAGCAGTGCATCCTGCTGCTTGTCCTTGCGCAGCGCACCCAGCGCGTCGGCCATGCCGGACAGGTTCTTGTATAGGCTGCGTGCCGATAGCGCCATGTTGGCCGCAGGAATCTTCATGTATTCCGGCAGCACGCCGTCTTCTACCAGCCACGACGGCTCCATATTGTCGCTGGCAGCCTCCAGCGACGGTTCGCCCTGCAACAGCCACAACCATTCGGTGAGGCTTTCCATGCAGGCGCCGGCAGCGTCGATGGCATTGCTGGACAGCTCAGGCTTGTCGATCAGCGCATCCACGCGGGTGGCCAGCGCCGCCACTTTGTCCAGCCAGCCCATGGCCTGTGCCACGCTGTGCTCGGCGGCAAACTGGTTCACTGCCTTCTTGGCCAGATGGTGCGCCTCGTCGATGCAGTAGAAGCTGTGCTCCGGTGCCGGCAGGATCACGCCGCCGCCCATGGTTACGTCGGCCAGCAGCAGGTCGTGGTTGGCCACCACCACATCCACGGTTTCCAGCGTTTCCCGTGCCAGGTAGAACGGGCATTCGGCACGGTTGGGGCAACCGGCTTTCAGGCAGCCATGGCGGTCGTTGGTGACGCGGCGCCACAGATCGTCTTCGATGTTTTCCGACCAGGTGTCGCGGTCACCATTCCAGCGGCGATAGTAGAAGGCGTCCGACAGTTGGCGTAGCGCGTCGATCTCGGCCTGCTCCGGTTTCCGCTCCCACAGTGCCAGTGTCGGGTCGGGCGCCAGCAGCTCGCCCTGGGCGTGATCCGACGTCAGTTGGTACAGGCGGTACGGGCACAGGTAGCGGCCGCGGCCCTTGGCCAGCGCGAAGGTCAGCTCCAGCCCGCTTTTTTCGATCAGGAACGGCAGGTCGCGGTTGACCAGCTGTTCCTGCAGCGCGATGGTGGCACTGGTGACCACCAGTTTCTTGGCGCGGCACTTGGCCATTACGCCGCCGGCCAGCAGGTAGGCCAGGCTCTTGCCGACGCCGGTGGGGCCTTCCACCACGGCGATGCTCTCGCCATTGCGCTCCACTGCTTCGCCTTCGGCATTCACCGGCAGGGCACGGCCAAAGGCGTTGGCGATTTCCGCCAGCATGCGGCGCTGGGCGGCACGCGGGCGGAATCCCGGCAGGTTGTCGGCAATGGCGCGGTAGTGGTCGCGCAGCAGGTCTTTTTCGGCATCGGTCAGCATGGCGCGCATTGTAGCGGATTCACCTGCGCCGCGCCGCCTGCGGCCAACTTGGCATGCCGCGCGGGCGGTGCATAGGATGAAGTCAGTGCTGCGTCATGCGGCGGAGGGGGGAATATGCATCCGGTGAGCAGAGTGCTGGTAGTCAGCAATGACGCCGCGTGGCAGGGAGAGGTGGTGGCCGGGCTGCAGCGTGCCGCCGGCTTGCTGGATAACCCGTACGGCCTGTGCGTGGAAGGCGTGGCCGGCAGCCGGGAGGCCGAGCAGCGCGTACTGGCCGACGGCGAGGTGCAGATCGTGCTGATCGACAAGGGCCTGCGCGAGAATGGCGAGCCGCAGCCGGCGGTGGCGCTGGCCAATCACATCAACCAGCTGCGGCCCGAGCTGTCGCTGTACATCCTGCTGCAGGACGATGACGAGAAACTGCTGATGGAGGAGCTGGCCAGTCATGCTATCGACGGCTATTTCTACCGCGACGAGCAGGATGTCAGCGGCTGGTTCCGCATCCTGTCGGCGGAAATGGGGGAGAAAGCAGCCACGCCGTTCTATGACCGCCTGAAGCAGTACGTGGCGATGGCCAAGGATTCCTGGCACACGCCGGGGCACTCCGGCGGCGATTCGCTGAAAGGCAGCCCGTGGGTGGGCGACTTTTACGAGTTTGTCGGCGAGGAAATGCTGCGCGCCGACCTGTCGGTATCCGTGCCAATGCTGGATTCGCTGCTGCACCCCACCGGGGTGATCGCCGAGGCACAAAGGTTGGCCGCTAAGGCCTTCGGCGCGCGCAAGACCTACTTCGCCACCAACGGCACCTCCACCTCCAACAAGGTGATCTTCCAGACCCTGCTGGCGCCCGGTGACAAGCTGCTGCTGGATCGCAACTGCCACAAGTCGGTGCATCACGGCGTGATCCTGTCCGGCGCGCTGCCGGTATACCTGGATTCCTCGGTGAACCGCCATTACGGCATCTTCGGACCGGTGCCCAAGCAGGTGATCTTCGACGCCATTGCGGCCAACTCCGATGCGCGGGTGCTGATCCTGACCTCCTGCACCTACGACGGCCTGCGCTACGACCTGGCGCCCATTGTTGCCGCCGCGCACGCCGCCGGCATCAAGGTGATTGTGGATGAGGCCTGGTACGCGCATGCGCGCTTTCACCACGCCTTCCGCCCCACGGCGCTGGAGGCGGGGGCGGATTACGTGACGCAGAGCACGCACAAGGTGCTGTCGGCGTTCTCGCAGGCCAGCATGATTCACGTCAACGACCCAGCGTTCGACGAACATCTGTTCCGCGAAAACTTCAATATGCACACCTCCACCAGCCCGCAGTACAACCTGATCGCTTCGCTGGACGTGGCGCGCAAGCAGGCGGTAACCGAAGGCTACCGGCTGCTCAGCCGCGCGCTGCGGCTGGCACAGGAGTTGCGCGGCAAGATCAACTCCACCGGTGCCTTCCGCGCGCTGGAGCTGGACGACCTGCTGCCACCCGAAGTGAGTGGCGATGGCGTGCAGCTGGACCCGACCAAGATCACGGTGGACATTTCGCAGTCGGGCTACAGCAGTGACGAGCTGCAGCAGGCGCTGTTTGCGCGCTTCAACATCCAGGTGGAGAAGTCCACCTTCAACACCATTACCCTGCTGCTGACGCTGGGTGCGACGCGCAGCAAGGTGTCGCGGCTGTTCGATGCGCTGTTGCGGCTGGCCAAGGAGCTACGCCCGCCACGGCATTACCACCGGCTGCCGGAGATCCCCGGGTTTTCACGGCTGGCCTGCCTGCCACGCGATGCTTTTTACGAAGCCGGCGAGCGGCTGCCGCTGCTGGATGACGACGGCCTGCCCAATGCCGCGCTGTACGGCAGGGTGTGTTGCGACCAGATCGTGCCGTACCCTCCGGGCATCCCGGTGCTGGTGCCGGGGCAGGTGATAGCCGCGCCCATTATTGCCTACCTGGTGCGCCTGCTGAAAACGCAGAAGTCGATAGAAATGCACGGCCTGCTGGAGGAAACCGAATATTGCCTGCGGGTGTTGCGGCCGGAAGAGTTGGCCGCATTGCCAAGTTCGGCATGGTTCAACTGATCTTTGGTACGGGGTGTGGGCAGGGTGGTGTGGTCATTGACATGCTTGTTAATAATACTAAACAGGAGGTGGTTTTCTAACTGACTGTTTTATATGGATTTGCTGTTGCCGCTTGCCATGCGGTGCAGGGCGGGCAGGGCTGGCGGGGTTGTCAGCGCACTGGATTTCGGATACATATAACCATGTCGCAATTTTGTAAATCGACGATCCATGATTGGCGAAATTGTGTTCCCTCATACCTAATGACGGATGATTTGCGTGTAGTAATGTGCCACTGCGCATGAAAACGCCATGTTTTCACGCTGCGGTGGCATTAATTTTTTCGGAATTCATCATGAGCCAAGCCAGACATTACCTGCAGTTCAGCGACCTTACCGCGACGGAATACCAATACCTGTTTCAGCGCGCCCAGGTAATGAAGCGACGACAGGTATCCGGCCAGCTATACCAGCCGCTGCAGGGCAAGGTGATGTCGATGATCTTCGAGAAGAACTCCACGCGTACCCGCGTGTCGTTCGAGGCCGGCATGGCGCAGCTTGGCGGCCACGCCATGTTCCTGGATGGCAAGAGCTCGCAGATCGGCCGCGGCGAGCCGGTGGAAGACACCGCCCGCGTACTGTCGCGCATGAGCGATATCATCATGATCCGCACCTTCGAGCAGAGCATGGTGGAGCGCCTGGCTGCGTTCTCCCGCGTGCCGGTGATCAACGGCCTGACCAACGAGTATCATCCCTGCCAGATTCTGGCCGACATCCTGACCTATATTGAGCATCGCGGGGATATTCGCGGCAAGACCGTGGCCTGGATTGGCGATGGCAACAATATGGCGCGTACCTGGCTGCAGGCGGCCAAACTGCTGGGCTTCAAGCTCAAGGTGGCCACTCCGGTGGGTTACGAGCTGACGGTGCTGGATGGCCAGCACTATGGCAGCGACTGCTTCGAGGCATTCCATAATCCGCTGTCCGCAGTGGAAGGTGCCGACCTGGTGACTACCGATGTGTTCACCAGCATGGGCTACGAAGCCGAAGCCGAGGCACGGCGTCAGGCGTTCGACGGTTACATGGTGACCGCCGAGCTGATGCGTGCGGCCAACCCGGATGCGCTGTTCATGCACTGCCTGCCGGCACATCGCGGTGAAGAAGTGGCGGCCGAAGTGATTGACGGCCCGCAAAGCGTGGTCTGGGACGAAGCGGAAAACCGCATGCACGGCCAGAAGGCGCTGATCGAATATCTGTTGCTGGGTCAGGTTAACGACTGAACCGGCGCAAACTCACACCTGTGGAAAGAGAAAACGATGGCTGACATCAATAAAGTGGTACTGGCCTATTCCGGTGGCCTGGATACTTCGGTGATCCTGAAGTGGTTGCAAGACACCTATCAGTGTGAAGTAGTGACCTTCACTGCCGACCTGGGCCAGGGCGAAGAACTGGAACCGGCACGCCAGAAGGCACTGCAATTCGGCATCAAGCCGGAAAACATCTTCATCGACGACCTGCGCGAAGAATTCGTGCGCGACTTCGTGTTCCCGATGTTCCGCGCCAACACCGTGTACGAAGGCGAATACCTGCTGGGTACCTCCATCGCCCGTCCGCTGATCGCCAAGCGCCAGATCGAGATCGCCAACCTCACCGGCGCCGACGCGGTATCGCACGGTGCTACCGGCAAGGGTAACGACCAGGTGCGCTTCGAGCTGGGCTACTACGGCCTGAAGCCGGATGTGAAAGTGATCGCCCCGTGGCGCGAGTGGGATCTGCTGTCCCGCGAAAAACTGCTGGCCTATGCCGAGAAGAACGGCATTCCGGTGGAAGCCAAGCACAAGGGCGGCGGCGCGCCGTACTCCATGGACGCCAACCTGCTGCACATCTCCTTCGAAGGCCGTCACCTGGAAAACCCGTCCGCCGAGGCCGAGGAAGCCATGTGGCGCTGGACCGTGTCGCCGGAAGCTGCTCCGGATGCGCCGGAATACCTGGACGTGGAATTCGAGAAGGGTGACATCGTGGCACTGAACGGCGTGCGCATGAAAGCCCACGAAGTGCTGACCAAGCTGAATGAGCTGGGCGGCAAGCACGGCATCGGCCGCCTCGACCTGGTGGAAAACCGCTACGTAGGCATGAAGTCCCGCGGCTGCTACGAAACCCCGGGCGGCACCATCATCCTGAAGGCCCACCGCGCCATCGAATCCATCACTCTGGATCGCGAAGTAGCGCACCTGAAGGATGACCTGATGCCGCGCTACGCCAGCATCATCTACAACGGCTACTGGTGGGCGCCGGAGCGCAAGGCGCTGCAGGCACTGATCGACGCCACTCAGCAGACCGTAAACGGCTGGGTGCGCCTGAAGCTGTACAAGGGCAATGTGATCGTGGTGAGCCGCGACTCCAAGACCGATTCGCTGTTCGACATGAACATTGCCACCTTCGACGATGACGGCGGTGCCTACAACCAGGCTGACGCCGGCGGCTTCATCAAGCTGAATGCACTGCGCATGCGCATTGCCGGCCGTCTGCACGGCAAGTAAGCTGTCTTTGATCAAGCCAAACCGCACCCCTCGGGGTGCGGTTTTTGTTTGTGCGCCGTATAATCGCGGGTCAACCGCAATCCTGCAGAGCTGGTGTCATGAGTGAAGAGCAATTTACCAACTGGTCGATGGGTATCCTGCTGACTGGCCTGATCATTTTCATGGGTTTCATCGTCTGGGACCTGGGCAAGAAATCGCAGGCCGGCAAGTTCGGCATGTTCGTGCTGTTCCTGGTGCTGGGCCTGGGGGTGGGCGGGTTTGTATTCAAGAATATTCTGGTGGAGTTCCTGATTCCGTAAGGGATCGCCACCACGTTGTCAGGTAGCCGGTTGGCTGCCAGGGAAAGGAAGCTTTACATGCCGTCGTTTGACATCGTGTCTGAGATCGATAAGGTCGAGCTGCATAACGCCATCGATCAATCCAACAAGGAAGTGTCGACCCGTTACGACTTCAAGGGTACCGACGCCCGCATCGAAACCAAGGACAAGACGCTGACTCTTTACGCAGACAGCGAATTCCAGCTCGACCAGGTGAATGACATCCTGGTAGGTAAACTGTCCAAGCGTGGCATCGACGTGCGCTGCATGGACTATGGCAAGCTGGAAAAGGTCAGCGGCAACAAGGTCAAGAAAGTGGTAACGGTGAAGGAAGGGCTGGACAGCGAGCTGGCCAAGAAGATCGTCAAGATGATCAAGGATGCCAAGATCAAGGTGCAGGCAGCGATTCAGGGCGAGGCGGTGCGCGTTACCGGCCCCAAGCGCGACAACCTGCAGGAAGTGATTGCCATGCTGCGCAAGGATATCGTTTCCGACATGGAAAACGGCTTCCCGCTGCAGTTCAACAACTTCCGCGACTGATGCCATCCGGCCAACGTTGGCCGCATGCGTGCAATAAAAAACGCCGACCAGCTGGTCGGCGTTCTGTTATGACTGCTTGCACAGCTAGTCGCGATCACCTGCGAAGGCCAGCAGCAGCTGCAGCAGGCTTGTGAACAGGTTGTAGATGCTGATGTAGATGCCGAGTGCGGCAGAGATGTAGCTGGTTTCGCCGCCATCCACCACGTTCTTCACTTCCCACAGGATCATCATCGAGCTGAACAGCGCAAAGCCTGCAGCGATGGTCAGATGCAGCGCGGGCAGTTGCAGGAACAGGTTGGCTACCACGGCCACCATCAGCACGATGGCGCCTACCGTGAGGAATTTACCCATGCCGGACAGGTCGCGCTTGGTGGTGGTGGCAATGCCTGCCATTACCGCGAATACCGCCGCGGTGGCGCCGCCGGCCACCATGATCAGCTGCGAACCGTTGGCAAACTTGAGTGCATATTGCAGCAACGGCCCAAGCAGCAGGCCCATCAGGAAAGTGAAGCCGAGCATCAGCGGCACGCCCAGTGCATTGTTGCGGTTGGCCTGGATGGCAAACACCAGGCCATAGAACACCGCCATGATGGCCAGTGAACCCATGATCGGGCTGCCCGCCAGGAAGGCAAAGCTCATATTGGTGCCAACGGCAGCGCCAATGACGGTGGGCACCATGGAGAGGCCCAACAGGCCATAAGTATTGCGCAGCACCTTGTTACGGCTGGCTGCGTAGGCAGTGTTCTGATAAGCGGGTTGAAATTGTTGTTGCATGGCGACGTAACTCCTCGCGCTGATTAGTGTGGTTGTGCAGCGATACGACTACATTCTGTTACATAAGTTTCCATGTTGCCAGCGCTGCTGGCAAGTACTTGCCAATCGCGTAGCCTCAAGCTACTATTCGTTTCCTGCCGGATGCAAGCTCCGGCCAGGCGAAAGTGGCGGAATTGGTAGACGCACTGGATTTAGGTTCCAGCGCCGCAAGGCGTGAGAGTTCGAGTCTCTCCTTTCGCACCACCCCTCCAGCCGCACAAATGGTGCGGACTGCATATTTTTCAAGTGGAAGCGCGGCCGAGTGGTTTAAGGCAGCGGTCTTGAAGCCTCCATGAAATGAATTCGGAAGCTTGGCAGAGTGGTCGATTGCACCGGTCTTGAAAACCGGCAACCCGCAAGGGTTCCAGGGTTCGAATCCCTGAGCTTCCGCCAATATAAAGACAAGCATTTAGCACAGCCTCAGCAAGCTCTTGGTAGCTTGAAGATGGCGACAAAAAGCCCCGCTGGTCGGGGCTTTCTTGTTGCTAGGTGAAACAAGGGTCGTAAGCGACGCCTGCCCATTCTCAGAGGCAATGAGGATTAGCGTCCAAACCGTCCAATCAAACCTAGTCCCAGGCACTGCTTTGTATATATGTGACGCCCGCCACCAATGGCCGTGCGGTGCGTATCACCCCAGCCTTGGTGATTTGCGGCCAACCTTCGGCATCCATGCCTTCCTGGGTGATTTGGGTGTGTAGCTGGCCGCTTGGGTGCTCGATGGTGACATGCTGTGGTGCGGCCGCATCCAACTGTACCAAGCGTTGTGCCAGCGTGCCGGGGATGTGGCAGGCGGCGGCCACGCACAGGGCGCCGGTTACGGCATGAGCGGCATGGCAGTTCCAGGGGACAAAGTAGCGGGAGCTGATCTGGCCTCCCTGCACCGGCGGGGCCAGCAGTACCACCTTGGGCAGCACCTTGCCTGCGACATCGCCCAGCCCCATGCGCAGCGCAGCCTGGCGGCGAAGGTCTTCGATACGGGCGATCAAGGCCTTGTCCGCATCCAGCTCCGCCTTGCTTTCATAACCTGTCTTGCCCAAGGCCGAGGCGGCGATAAACACGATGGGGGAGGAAAAATCCACGCAAGACACTTCTACGCCGTCAATCAGGTCGATGGCCTGACCGGTTGGCATCAGCTTGCCGGTCTTGGCGCCGGCGGCATCCATGAAGTTCAGCAAGATGGGAGCACCGCTGCCGGGTACGCCATCGATGTGCGCCTCGCCTTCGTAGTTCACCTTGCCGCCGGGCGTTTGCACCACGGCTTCCACCACTTTGCCGGTGTTCTGGTTGTAGATGCGTACCGAGGTTTGCGGCTTGTCGATGGCTACCAAGCCATGTTCCAGTGCAAACGGCGCCACCCCGGCCAGCATGTTTCCGCAGTTGGGTGAGGTGTCCACCGTGGCGCTGTCTACCGAGACCTGGGCAAAAAGATATTCCACGTCGATGCCGGGGCGGCTGGAGGCCGACACCATCACCACCTTGCTGGACAGCGAGTCGCCGCCGCCCAGGCCATCAATCTGGCGGCGGTCGGGAGAGCCCATTACTGCCAGCAGCACCTGGTTGCGGCGCGCCTCGTCCTGCGGCAGATCGCTTTGCAGGAAGAACGGTCCCTTGGATGTGCCACCGCGCATCACGACGCAGGGAATGGGGATCAACATGGCTGTTACCTCGGTAGATGGATCACTTACCGGGCATTCTCGGCACAGCCATGTCGCAAGAGAAATGAATTTATTTCTGCAATTGATGCGTTTTTGTAAATTATTCTTCCTGGGCCGGGTAGGCCTTCACCATCTTGTATAGCGCCTGCGCCGCCGGTGATAGCTCGGCGCTCTTGCGGGTAATCAGCACCAGACCGCGCGATACCACCGGGTTCTGCAACCGCATCACTCGGATGTGCGGGTAGGCGTCTCGCTGCAGCGCAAGGCCGGGCAGCACGGCTGCGCCAACCCCTTCGGCCACCAGTCCCAGGGCGGTGGACACGCGCTGCACCTCGTACAGCGACTGCAGGGTGACCTGGTTTTCCTGCAGCGCGCGGTCCAGCAGCGGGCGGTTGCCGCTGAACTGGCCGATGGAAATCAGCGGGTAGGGTTCCAGATCGCGCCATCGCAACTCGGTCAGCGCCGCCAGTGGGTGGTCATCGCGGCAGACCAGCACAAACTCGTCCTCGATCAGTGGTACCCCCAGCAACTCGGCGTGGTGGCTGCCGGCAATGGTGATGCCGAACTCGGCCTCACGCTGCAGCACCGCACTGGAAACCCCGGCCGAGGTGTGGTCCAGAATCTTGATGTGGTTGTCCGGGTACTGCGCTGAGTAGGCCTGGATGATGCGTGGCAGGAAACGCACGCCCACGGTGGGCACGCAGGCAATGGTGACGCTGCCGCGCTTGAGGCGACCGCTATCGCGGATCTCGCTCAGCGAGCCGGCCAGCTCTCCCAGCAGGCGCTTGGCGTGTGGCAGGAATTCCTCGCCTACGCGGGTAAGGGCCACCGAGCGCGTGGTGCGTTCTATCAGTTTTACCCCCAGGTAGTCTTCCAGGTTCTGCAGGCGGCGGGTAATGCCGGCCTGCGACAGGAACAGGCTCTCCGCCGCAGTCTGGAAGCTGCCGCTTTCGGCAATGGCGATGAAGGCCTGTACGCCGATGGTGTCGATTTTCATGCGTTTAGCTCAATAATCAGGCAGATAAATTTACTTTACTACTGGCTGCACGGCTTTGCACACTCAGCGGCAGCTGCAGCAACAGGGCAGTGACAGGTACTCCCTTGTGTTGGCCACCGTGATGGGTGGCCAATTTTTTTCACGTGATATTTATCAGCTTTTAGCAATAATCATAGAAAACAATGCATTTAACAAAACAAAAAGACGCCACCACAATGCAGCACAAGCAGCTGGCAACCGCTTACGCTGCAAGGTAAACACAATACGGAGAGACGGCACCATGAACAAACTGACATCCCCCCTGGTAATGGTGACTTTGCTGCTGGGTTCCCAGGCGGTACTGGCGGCAGAACCCATCGTGATCAAATTCAGCCACGTAGTTGCCACCGATACGCCCAAGGGGCAGGCGGCCGAGTACTTCAAGAAACTGGTGGAGGAACGCACCAAGGGCCAGGTGAAGGTACAGATCTACCCCAACAGCCAGCTGTACAAGGACAAGGAAGAGCTGGAGGCGCTGCAGATGGGTTCGGTACAGATGCTGGCGCCGACCACCAGCAAGTTTGGTCCGATGGGCTTCAAGGAATTCGAGGTCTTCGACATGCCTTATGTGTTCATGAACGAAGATCAGGTGCACAAGGTGACGCGCGGCCCGGTGGGCGCCAGCCTGCTGCAGCGGCTGGAAACCCGTGGCATCAAGGGGCTGGCGTTCTGGGATAACGGTTTCCGCGTGTTCAGCGCCAACAAGCCACTGAAGGTGCCGGCCGACATCAAGGGCCAGAAGATCCGCATCAACTCGTCCAAGGTAAACCAGGCCATCATCCAGGCGGTAGGCGCGCTGCCGCAGACCATGGCGCTGTCGGAGGTATATCAGGCCATGCAGACGGGGGTAGTGGACGGGGCGGATGGCAACGTTTCGAACCTGTACACGCAAAAGCAGTACGAGGTGCAGAAGTACATGGTGGATACCCGTCACTCCTACAGTGGCTACGCCGTGGTGGTGAATAAACCGTTCTGGGACAAGCTGCCACCGGCTATCCGTACCACGCTGGAAGGCGCGATGCGTGATGCGACCGTGTACAACGACCAGATGGCGGAAAAAGATACCAACCTTGCCTACGAACGTATCAAGGCCAGTGGCAAGACCCAGATTTATGTACCCACTGCGGCAGAGAAGGGCGAATGGGTAAAAGCCATGCAGCCCGCCTTCAACGATATTGCCCCGCGTATCGGCATGGCTACCATCAACGCCGTTCGCGGCGCCATCGGCAAGTAAGTTGTTCCGGGTGGGGAGTCTCCTGCTCCCCGCTTCCTACCTGCATCCCGCGAGGTTGTCGTGAAATTCCTGGATCATCTGGAGGAATGGCTGATTGCCATCCTGATGGGCGCAGCTACGCTCATCACTTTTGTGGCTGTGCTGCACCGTTACGGTAGCGGTGTTGCCTTGCTCAACCCCTTGTTGTCCGGCTTTCACCTGAGCTGGGCACAAGAACTCACCATCTACCTGTTTGTGTGGATGGCCAAGTTCGGTGCCGCCTACGGTGTGCGTACCGGCATCCACGTCGGCGTGGATGTGCTGATCAACAAGCTGTCGGATCGTAATCGTGCCAAGTTCATCGTCATCGGCCTGTTGTCCGGCGCGCTGTTCACCGGCATCGTCGGCACCCTTGGCGCCAGCTTCGTGTGGGAAATTGCCCATACCGACCAGACCTCGGTCGACCTGGAAATTCCGATGTGGCTGGTATATCTGGCAGTGCCGCTAGGCTCCTACCTGATGTGCTTCCGTTTCCTGCAAGTCACCGTGGCGTTCCTGAAGACCGGCACCCTGCCCAAGCACGACCACACCCATGTGGAGGGCATGGACGACGTGAGCGCCGACAGCAACTGGTATGCCATGGATGACAACCTGCATCCGCACGACGTCAATCGCGGAGGACACCATTAATGAGCACCCTGATTATTTTTGGCCTGCTGATCGCGCTGATGCTCACCGGCATGCCGATCTCCATCTCGCTGGGCCTGACGGTACTCACCTTCCTGTTCACCATGACCGAAGTGCCAATCGAGTCAGTGGCGCTGAAGCTGTTCACCGGCATCGAGAAGTTCGAGATCATGGCGATTCCGTTCTTCATCCTGGCAGGTAACTTCCTCACCCATGGTGGTGTGGCCAGGCGGATGATCAACTTTGCCACCAGCATGGTGGGGCATTGGCATGGAGGCTTGGGCCTGGCCGGCGTACTGGCCTGCGCACTGTTTGCCGCCGTGTCCGGCTCCAGTCCGGCATGTGTGGTTGCCATCGGCTCCATCTTGTTGCCGGCCATGGTCAAGCAGGGCTTTCCGCCACGCTTCGGGGCGGGGGTGATTACCACCTCCGGCGCACTGGGCATCCTGATTCCGCCGTCTATTGCCATGGTGATGTATTCGGTAGCCACCAATACCTCGGTGGGTCAGCTGTTCATGGCTGGTGTGATTCCGGGCCTGATGTTGGCCGCACTCCTTGGTCTCACCACCTGGTACCGTGCCCGCAAGTTCGACTACCCGCGTCTGCCCAAGGCCAGTGTTGCCCAGCGGCTGAAAGCACTGCGCGAAAGCTTTTGGGGCCTGTCCCTGATCGTGCTGGTGATCGGTGGTATTTACACCGGCATTTTCACCCCCACCGAAGCGGCTGCCATGTCCGCGGTGTATGCCTTCATCGTGGCGGTGTTCGTTTACAAGGATCTGACGCTGAAGCAGGTGCCCAAGGTGTTGCTGGATTCGGCCAGCATGTCGGCGATGCTGCTGTACATCATCACCAACGCGGTGCTGTTCTCCTTCCTGATGACCAGCGAAGGTGTGCCGCAGGCGATGGCCAGCTGGCTGATCGACGCCGGCCTCGGCCCGGTAGCCTTCCTGCTGGTGGTGAACGTGATCCTGCTGCTGGCTGGCAACGTGATGGAGCCGTCGTCCATCGTGCTGATCTTTGCCCCCATCCTGTTCCCGGTGGCCACCGCACTGGGTATCGACCCGGTGCACTTCGGCATCCTGATCGTGGTGAACATGGAAGTGGGCATGTGCCACCCGCCGGTTGGCCTCAACCTGTACGTGGCGTCGGGCATCACCAAGATGGGCATTACCGAGCTCACCGTGGCGGTATGGCCGTGGCTGCTCACCATGCTGGCCTTCCTGGGGCTGGTGACGTATGTGCCCACTATCTCGTTGTGGTTGCCCAGGGCCCTGGGGATGATGTGACCCGGGTTTGGTTCTTGCCCCCACAGTAAGGCTCGCGCTGGACGCGGAGCTTGAGAGTATTGGCAAAGTCCTTTCGCTACGCGGAAGGACTTTGTTTTTTTAGGGAGGAGGGCTGCCGATTCAAACACTTGGCCGGGGCAGCCTGGCTTTGTCGAGCACGGTAATCCATCTCTGAATAGATTGTCAGCAACCTGAAGCTCCGCGCTAGGCGCGCAATGGGGCAGGGCTGGCCATCATCAATTCGGCCGGGTAATTCACCAGCCAGCTGCGGGCCAGCTCAGGATTCTTGCAGTTCAGCCATGCGTGGTACTGGTCACGCGGAATGATTACCAGGCTGCGTTTCTCTTCCCCTGGCTTGTGCATTCGCTCCATGAGTGCGTGGTGGTCCGCATTGATGGTGATCTGGGTGAAGCTGTAGCTTGTGGAGCCATCCTGCTCTTGCCACCCGCGCCACATCCCGGCGACGGCAAAGGGTTCTCCTGACGCCATCTCGATACGTGTCCGCACTGCCTTCCCTGTTTCGTAGCATGGCTCATGGAGTGCCTGCATCGGGATCAGACACAGCTGGGACTGATGCCATGCTTGCTTATAGGTAGGAAGCTGGCCGATGGTTTCTGCCCTGGCATTCATGGTGGTGAATCGCTTGCCAGCGGACATGTGGCGCTTCGGCACGAACCCATAGCTTGCCATGAAGGCAAAGGGGCTATCGCCCGTGTCGATGATGGCTGGGGCTGGATAGTCTTGCCACGTCTCGGCCTTCCACTCGCAGTCAGGCACAGCTACCAGAAACTGATCTTCGAGTTGTTGCCGGGTGGTTGGGGTGAAGTTGATGCACATGCGGCCAGTATAGGTTGTCGCTAGTGGCAGGTCGCGGCTGCCATCCGTACAACGAAAAATGCCCTGCATGAGCAGGGCATCGGAGCGTTTTGGTGACCAGTGAGGATGTCGGTCATGGCGCCCTCACTGGCTAGCCAAAACTACAGCGAATTAAGTTGCCGATTCACTTATGCGTTTACGCCTGCAGCAACTTCCTTGTACTCCTGAATCTGGTCAAAGTTCATGTAGCGGTAAGCTGCTCCATCGGCATCTATGTGCATCTTTGAGATTTATGTAACTTTATGATTTTGTTGAATTAAAAATCTATCGATGTCCATGCGGGTCCTTAAGCATCCAGTCGATTTGGGGGTATCGTTGGGGGTATCAAATCGCTATTATCAACATCTGCTACAAAAACATTAGCGATATCGCCATGCCTCTCACCGATGCCAAAGTACGCAATGCTAAGACCGAAGACAAGGATTACAAGCTCGCCGACATGGGCGGCCTGTACCTGCTGGTGAAGAAGAACGGAGCCAAACTTTGGCGCCTTAAGTATCGACTCGCCGGTAAGGAAAAACTCTACGCCATTGGCCAATACCCGCAGGTCTCTTTGTCCGCTGCGCGCCAGGCACGAGATGAAGCAAAGCTGTTGATCACGGAAGGCCGATCCCCTGTAGCTGTTCGGCAAGCGGAAAGGCTGGAGAACATTGAGCAAGGTTTGTCGACCTTTGAAGCTGTCGCACGTGAGTTTTATGGGCGGGTGAGATTACAGGGCAAGGAAACCACCGCGTCTCAATCTATTCGGCTACTGGAGCTATATGGCTTTCCCAAGTTCGGTAACTTGCCGCTTGCCAGCATCAAGCCAATCATCATTCTTAACATCATGAAACAGTTGGAGGCGCGCGGGGTTGCCAATACGGCATCCCGTTTTCGCCATGTGTGCGGCCAAGTATTCCGATATGGTGTTGCTACCCTGCGTTGTGATGTTGACCCTACGGCTTCCATCAAGCGTGCCATTGTTGCCCCTCCAGTCAAACATCATCAACCTGTAGAGGATCCGCAGGCATTGTGGCGTAAGATTCAGACCTATCGCGGTACCGGCACTACTCGCATTGCTTTACAACTGCTGATGCTACTGGCCGTGCGGACCAATGAACTGCGGCGCATGGAAAAAAGCGAGCTTGATCTGGAGAAAAAACTGTGGACTATTCCAGCGGCGAAAATGAAGAAGAGACGTACTCACGTCGTACCATTGCCTGACCGGGCTATAACGCTGATTCAGACGGCCATCGACTGGAGTGGTGATGGGTCGTATGTTTTCCCAAATCAGCGTAGCCCTGGTGAGGCCATGTCAGAGGCAACGCTCCGCAAGGTGATGATCGCGCTGGAGGCTCCCACCAGCCCTCACGGGCTTCGCGCTACTTTTTCCACCCACCTTCATGGTCAGGGTTATCCATCACATCTCATCGAGATGCAACTGGCGCACGCTGAAGAAAACAAGATGAAAGCTACCTACAACCATGCGCAGTACCTTGATGAAAGGCGGCGTTTGATGGAGAGGTGGGCTGATTTTGTCACTCAGCAGAGCCAGTAGCCATGGCTACACGACTATAATGCTGACGTGTCTCCTCTTCAGGAGACTTCACTTGGCGATTCGATAGTCAGCCAAACAGCTTCATGACCTGATGACTTTCTCTCTAGTCTGCAGCGCGTTTGTTTCAAATTGCTAGATGGTCGGCGACACCAAGGCAGTCACTGAACCAGCTCCACTGATTGCCCCTCCAGGTGACAAAATCGAGCGCTCAGTCCATTTGCGCGAGTGGGCGACCTCCACCGCTTCCTTGAGCAGCTCCGCTTCCATAGCCTTTTTGCCCAGCAGGCGCTGCAGCTCGCAGATTTGTTTCATCGCGGGTACACGGCTTCGCAGGCTCCGGCAGGTCGCCGTCCTGATAGGGCTTGCGTCAATGTGAAAAGTTGATTTGGGTTGATGCCGTGCCGTAGTGCCGTCAGCGGCACCGTCTGGCTGGGGGCAAAGCTGTAACGGACCATGGCCAGTTTTCTTTGCCGGACAAGCGACGGTGGCGCTCCGGCCCCAGGGCTGTGGTGGAAGATTTGTTAGTGTGAGTCATAAACACAGTCGTATATCCGCGTCTACTTTGCCGACTTGCATAGCCCGTGGCAGCGGCGACGTCCCCCCATTCTCAGTAGCACTGAGCATTAGAGTCCGAGGCTAATTTACCTGATTTCTCAGCGAGTGATTTGGCGTAGGCCGCCGGCGTCAAACCACCC
>NZ_JBHRYH010000025.1:0-85344 GCF_042648905.1 Vogesella amnigena
CGGGGCGACAGCTCGATCTGGTCATAGCCCAGCTCGGCGGTTTTCTGCACCAGCGCCGGCAGGCTGAGGTGGCGGTGCATATAGGGGTCGAGCGCGATTTTCATGGTGTGTCTCCAGTGGCTAATACCGCCTCTGGTGGCGGCAATATTTTTGATAGTTTTTCTGATATACGCTAATGAAATTCAGCAAGTATTTACTGATATGATCAGTTTAATATGCTGATTAAACTAGGCAACAAGAGTAGCCATTCGCATTTCAAAAACTATCAAAAATGAAGAATTATTTTTGATAGAACTATCAAAATGGAGACATCATGGCTGAACCAACCATGGAGGATGTGGCTCGACTGGCGGGGGTGGGCGTCGCGACGGTCGATCGTGTAATCAATAAACGGGCCAAAGTACGCCCGCAAACGGCGCAAAAAGTACTAGATGCGGCGCAGACGCTAGGATTTCGCCGTGTTGGTCTGATTCAGCGCCGTATCGCAGAGCAACAAACCACACCCCGGCTCGGAGTGGTGTTACAACAACCCACGCCGTTTTATCGCGAACTGGCCCAGGCCGTTATCGATGCATGTGATGGCCGGGCCAAGTGCCGCATCGTTAACCTGACCAGCCTGACCCCTCAACACATTGCTACCGAGCTGTTGGCCTTGGGCAAGGATGTTGATGCGATAGCGCTGGTCGCCGCAGACCATCCACTCATCAGCCAAGCCATTGACACCCTAGCGCAGCGTGGCGTGCCAGTATTTGCCCTGGTTTCTGACCTGAGTGCCGATGCCTGTGCTGGCTATATCGGTCTGGATAATCGCAAGGTTGGCCGGAGCGCGGCGTGGACAATGGCAAAACTGGCAACCCCAGGCAAGGTCGGGCTGATCCTGGGAAGTCATCGCTATCTATGTCAGGAACAGTGCGAAATAAGCTTTCGCGCCTATCTGCGCGAATATGCACCGCAACTTCAGGTTCTAGAGACGCTGCCTAGCCTAGAAGATAAAGATCTTGCACAAGCAGCAACGCTAGAGTTACTGGATAGACATCCGGACTTAGTGGGAATCTATGTTGCAGGTGGCGGAATAGAAGGGGTGCTTGAGGCGCTTCGGCTGCAGCGCCCAACGGGACTTGTCGTGGTTTGCCATGACCTGACCGAAGTGACGCGTGCAGCGCTCACCGATGACTTGGTTCAGATGGTGCTATCACATCCATTGGAATGGATGTCAGTGCGGCTGGTGGAGTCGATGCAGGGCTTCTTGGCTGGCCACGGTCGGCAGGAGCGTAACCAGATTATCTTGCCGTGCCTTATTCACACGGCGGCAAATTTATAATGCGCTTGTTAATTGAATCGCCCTTCGTTTGCTAGATACATTAATGGCGGCTTTCAAAGAGGAAGCCGCCATCTTTCTTCTGGATAACGAGGGGCGGCTTTGGCCGACCAACTGACCTTGCGTCCGCCAGCTCGGCAGCAGTTCGGCCAAAGCAGTCTTGGCGGCCAAGAGGGAAAAATGGCTGCTTCCTCCCGAGAAGCAGCCATTAATACAACTAGTAAACTATGTGGAACTCTACAAAGCTTACTGCCTGTGGAGGGCAATATTGTCGACTACCGTTCAGCATCCTTCTGAACTAATGACCGATGCAACCGCTTTGCCAACATCAACCGTGGTCGCTTTGCCCCCCATATCCGGCGTTCGGGGACCTTCAGCCAACACGGTTTCGATTGCCCTCATGACTGAGGCTGCTGCCTCCCGGTATCCAAGATGCTCAAGCATCATCGAGCCAGCCCAAATCTGGCCGATTGGATTGGCAATACCCTTGCCGGCAATATCCGGTGCGGAACCGTGGACCGGCTCGAACAGCGACGGGAAGCATCGTTCCGGATTCAGGTTCGCGGATGGGGCGATTCCGATCGTGCCAGTGCAGGCCGGACCAAGATCGGACAGGATGTCACCGAACAGGTTGGACGCCACCACTACATCAAACCAGTCAGGGTGCTGCACAAAGTGGGCGGTCAGGATGTCGATGTGGTATTTATCTGTACGGATGTCCGCGTAGTTGGCGGCCATTGCGGTAAAACGCTCGTCCCAGTACGGCATTGACATCGAGATGCCGTTCGACTTGGTGGCGGAGGTCACATGCTTCTTAGGCCGTTGCTGCGCCAGCTCAAAAGCAAACTTCATGATGCGGTCGATACCCTGCCGCGTGAAGACACTCTCCTGCACCACGAACTCGCGCTCGGTACCGGTAAACATCTTGCCCCCCAGGCTGGAATACTCACCTTCGGTATTTTCACGCACCACGTAGAAGTCGATGTCACCGACCTGGCGGTTGGCCAACGGGGACGGGATCCCTGGCATCAGCCGCACCGGACGCAGGCTCACATACTGGTCGAACTCACGTCGAAACTTTAGCAACGAACCCCACAGCGAGATGTGGTCAGGCACCTGAGCCGGCCAGCCGACAGCACCGAAGTAAATGGCGTCGTGAGTGCCGATCTGTCCCTTCCAATCTTCGGGCATCATCACGCCGTGTTTGAGATAGTAGTCGCAGCTCCAGTCGAACTCATCCCAATGGAACGCGATGCCAAACTTGCTGGCCGCAGCGTCGAGCACGCGTAGTCCTTCTGGCACCACTTCTTTGCCGATGCCATCGCCAGGGATGACGGCAATTCGGTGAGGATTCATCATTGTCTCCAGGTAAATGCTGGCTCGCAGCAATTGGGGCGGGACTTAGTGATCTGCGTAAGTCTCCGCGCTTCTGACCGCATTTCGTAACGTGCCGATTCCTTCGACATACACCTCGACTGTATCCCCGTCTTGTAAGAACAGGGGGGGGGTACGCTTCTTACCGACACCACCGGGCGAGCCGGTCAGGATGACATCGCCGGCGGACAGCGCACTGAAGGTGCTGATGTATTCAATCAGCGCCGGTATTTGATGGATCATGCCGCTGGTTCTGGCATCCTGAACCTTGCGGCCATTCAGATACGTTTCGATTGCCAAATCATGCGGGTCTGGCAGTTCATCGCTTGTCACCAACCAGGGACCAAAGGCGCCAGTTTTGGGCCAGTTCTTCCCTGCAGTAAACCAGCTGTGCTGCCAGTCTCGTACACTGCCATCCATATAACAGCTGTACCCGGCGACATGCGACATTGCTTCTTGCTGACTGATGTTCTTGCCGGCCTTACCAATGACAATAGCCAACTCGCCTTCGTAATCCAGTTCGTTCGATTGCGTAGGTTTCAATACGAAATCGTTGTGCCCTGTTTGTGAGTCGGCGAAGCGAATGAACAAGGTTGGCGCTGGGTTTGCTTCGTTAAACTCATGACGCTTTTCCTGGTAATTCATGCCCACGCCGAAAATTTTGTTGGGGTTGTCAATGACAGGAAGAAAACTCACTTCCTTAGGTAGGTAGTTCGCAGGAAAATTACAGAACGCTTGTATGGATGGCATCGCATTAGCTGCGAGGACGGCCTTGAGATCAGCATACTGATAAGCAAGGTGCCGACCTACGTCGATAATGCCTTTCTCGGTAACAATGCCATAGCTTTTGCGATTTTCGCCAAGAGGGATAAAACTGGTTAGCCTCACGTCACACACTCCAATTATTATGAAAAGGACCCCAAGCCATCATGAATACAATTTCAAATAAAAATCATTAATTAAAACGCCAAGCAACGTCAAAAAATAATAATGACAGCTAATATAATTTATATTTTGAACATTGCCACAGACTCATAAAGCTGATCAGATAGCTGTTTCATTTTTATAGTCAATTCATTACTAGATTGAATGGCAACATGATTATCGTTAGCCATTCTGGCGATCTGCTCGACATTCAGCGAAATGCCCTGGCTTGCTTCTGCTTGCCCCTGCACGGACCCTGCCATCAACATAACGCCTCGACTGGCTTTCTCGGCAGAGGCACCAGATTCAGCTAGCACAAAGATCAACGATTCTAAGTATTGGCGACTCGCATTAAGCGCCAGCTGACCACTATCGAGAAATCTCTCTACTTTGACTGATTGGCAATTGAGAAGAGTGGTAATTTCATCAATGTGGCATGCTGAATTAGCAGATTCCGCCGCTAGTTTTTTTACTTCATCAGCAACTACAGCAAAGCCTCGCCCAGCCTCACCTGCTCGTGCCGCCTCGATAGCCGCGTTGAGAGCCAACAAATTCGTTTGCTCGGCTATCGATTTGACCTGCCCTGTCATGTCAGTAATGGTACGTACACTGGCGACAAATTCATGAACCGAAATAGCAATGCTCTCAACGGATTGCTCGGTATTGCGGACTTCCTCTACCATCAAATCCATTGCCCGATTACCTTCCTGAACCTGAACAAGACTAGTTTGTGTCAACCCCTGCAACTCATTCGCATGTTGGCTGATAGAGATAATTCCGGCAGATATTTTCTCTACAGCTACCGCCGTTGATGCCGCAGCAACAGTTTGGGTTTGCGAACGATGAGCAATTTGTTGCGATGCACTGGCAATCTGAGAAGTCATCATTGCCGCCTCTTCCGCCTGGTATCGCACACGCTCAACAGCCAGGGAGAGGCCATCAGACATTGCAGCTAAAGCTCTCAATAAATTGCCAGTTTCATCAGTAGCATTTGTCTTGACCTTAACAGTTAGATCTCCGGCGGCAACTTGCTTAGCCACTTCAATAGCCTGCTTCAGTGGGCGTGTAATAGTTCTAGCAATTGCCCAGGCCACAAGAATGCCCAACAGCACGGCACCAATACCAAGAGTCAGCATCCAGATGCGACTCTCGCGATAGATTTCATCGACATAACGTGCATGGCGATCAAGCTCGCGTCGCTGCAGCCCGAGAAATGCCTGCATTTTCTCGAGATACATCTTTGAGGCAGGAAGAAACTGTGCTCGGAATAACTGCTCGGCAAGCTCTTTCTGTCCCGCCTTCTTTGCATTGGTCATGCTGTCCCTGGCTTGCAAAAAGTGCTGCCGTTTGTTCCCGATTTCGGCAAACATGGCTTTCTCTTCAGCCGAAGACAACAGCGTTCCAATCTGCTGTTGCAGGGCATTATTTTGCTTGGTGGCGTTTTTCTGATCTTCGGCAAAAAACTGAGCAAGGTTTTCATCCTTGCTGACTGCGACCGCGGTGCTGCGACGGACGCCGGCGATGATATTCGTATGCCAATCACTTACTAGGCGCTCTTTGGCTATCGGCCGATGCATCATCTCTTGAGTGGCAAGCGCCACCTCATGTAAGCGCCATACTCCCAAAGTGACAATCATTACCAATAGGGTAAGCACCAAGGAAAAACCGACGCCCAGACGCTTACCTACCGTCATATTGAAATTAAAGCTCACCTGGTCTCTTCCAAAATTTTCTAGTAAGAATTTTTTGATATTTTTGCAAATAGATTATGTGTAACTAAAAATGAAAATCCGTTTGCACCTTTGTCATCTATTTTTAAATGATGAAAAAATTAGGTCGACGATAATTTAGTAAGTTGATCTTGTTTTTGGGGCGCAACTAACAACGGTGTACATTAGGCATGTGTATCAAGCAGAAGGGGCGGCATGAGGGTGCACCACCCACCACGCCGCCAAAACCACTACGATACTAAAAAAGCCAATTACTTAATAAAGCTAAGTTGCTTGCAGATCCGCTCGAGAACTGGCTTTTTCTTGGCATTAAACTCATCCTTGTTCTGCTGGATCAGGTTATTGCCTTTGGTGTCGATGGAAATAATCAACGGGCCAAACTCCTTCACCCGATTAATCCAGAGGGTTTCCGGCATACCCAGATCTTGCCATTCAGCGCCTTCGATCTCTTCAACCTGGGTCGCAGCCAGTACTGCACAGCCACCTGGGAAAATGGCATGCACTGCTTTGTTTTCCTTGCAGCCGGCCGCTGTTTCCGGTCCCATGCCGCCTTTTCCGACAATCAGTTTTACCCCCGTCTGCTTGATGAATTCACGCTCGAATTTTTCCATACGCATACTGGTGGTCGGCCCAATGGAAACCATCTCGAAATTGCCGTCATCTTTCTTGCGTACGATTGGGCCAGCGTGAAAGATCGCCCCGCCTTCGAGGTTAACCGGCAGCTCCCGGCCTTGTTCGATTAGGCGACGATGGGCAACATCGCGGCAGGTCACTAGGCGACCGGTCAAATAAACCACGTCACCTACGTTGAGGCTTTCCAGATCTTCATCCTTGATCGGGGTAGTCAGAATTTTTTTCACAGCACCACTCCTTCGTGGGAAAGAATTTCGTAAGACATATCGGCATTGATGCGGATCTTGCCGCGACGGTGCGCCCAGCAGCCGGTATTTACGGCTACGCCGATAGTGGATGGATGCCGTGCAGAGGATTCGATATTGACTCCCATCACGCTGTTGTTACCTGTCAGTCCTTGGGGACCAATACCGATTTCATTGAGTCCTTGTTCAAGCAGATCCTCCATCAGTGCCGCCCGTGGATTGGTGCTCTTAGAATCAACCGGACGCATGATGGCCAATTTGGAAAGGCGAGCAGCGGTTTCAACCGATGTCGAAACACCAACACCGACAAGCAGCGGTGGGCAGGCGTTAACGCCACGCTCCGTGATTACATCCATGACGAACTCGGCGACTCCCTCGTAGCCCTGGCCCGGCATCAGCACTTTGGCCGCACCCGGGAGCGTGCAACCGCCACCCGCCATGTAAACGTCGATGGTGCAGCTGTCCAAGGCGGGGACGATGCGCCAGTCCAGCCAGGGAATTTGAGTACCGGTATTGGTGCCGGTATTCTTTTCGTCGAAGGTTTCGACAGCGTTATGGCGCAAAGGGCCCATCCGCGTTGCACCTGCAGTTGCCTCCCGGAGGACTTCCTCCAATTCACCGAGCAGTGGGAAGTTGGCCCCGGCTTCGACAAAATACTGAATGACACCAGTATCTTGGCAACTCGGGCGATCCAGTTTGTCAGCGGCTTCCTGGTTACCAGCCATCGAGTCGTAGATTGACTTGGCGAGCGGGTTAGTCTCCAGGGTGCGCAAATCCGCCAGCTTATTTTTTACGTCTTTAGGCAGGCGCTTTCCGATGTACGCCGTGAATTTGGCCATGGTGTCCGTCAATGACTGGACTGCGGCTTCTTTGTCCATTTGATGTTCCTCTTTAAAACAGTTGGGATGGGGCACGTTTCAGTTAGATACCGCTTTGTCAGCTAGTACCTTGGGCTCCTGAAATCGAGCCAACACGAGAGTCAGTACTGCGGAGACCACCAGCAGACCGGCGACAAAATAAAGTCCACCTGCGAAGCTGCCTGTCTGGTCCTTGATCCAGCCGATCATTGCCGGGCCAGCAAATCCACCGAGATTGCCGATCGAGTTGATAGTGGCAATACCCGTGGCGGCGGCGGCGCCAGACAGGAACATGGTCGGCATGCTCCACAGCGGTGGCTTGGCGCAGCTGATGCCAACGTTGACCAGTGTCAGGGCCGCAATCAGGCCGACGATGCTGCTGGCCCCAGCAGCAACCACCAGCCCGACTGCGGCTGCAACACAGGCCAGAATGACATGCCAGGTACGCTCACCCGTACGGTCGGAATGGCGAGACCACATCACCATGGCGATAACCGAAACGATTGGCGGGATGGCATTGAGAAAGCCGACGGTCATCGACGAAACACCGAGCTGCTTGATGATCTGCGGCGCCCAGATACCGAGGGTGTACAGTCCGGCCGATGTACCAAAGTAGATCATGGCCAGTGCAAGCACCTTGGGATTGGCCAGACCGCTCAAAATGCTGTGCTTGGCACCATCGCCCTTACCCGCGGCTTCTTCATTCATTGCTTTAACCAACCAAGTGCGTTCGTCGTCTTTCAACCACTTGGCTTGTTCTGGCTTGTCGGTCATATAGAAGAAGACGACAACGCCGAGGATAAGAGCGGGAATTGCTTCGAGGATGAACATCCACTGCCAGCCAGCCAGGCCCAAGACACCGTGCATCTCCAGCAGGGCCGCCGAGATTGGTGAGCCAAATGCTGTAGAGATTGGTGCTGCAGCCATGAAGAAGGCAGTCACGCCAGCGCGATGACGGGCGGGAAACCAATAGCTGAGATACAAGATGATGCCAGGGAAGAAGCCTGCTTCGGCGGCCCCTAGCAAGAAGCGGATGACGTAGAAGCTGGTTGGACCTTCAACGAAAGCCATGGCTCCGGAAATGATGCCCCATGTAACCATGACTCGAGCTATCCAGAGACGCGCTCCAACCTTGTGCAGAACAATGTTGGAAGGCACTTCGAATAGGAAATAGCCCCAGAAGAAGATGCCCGCGCCAAAGCCGAGAATCGAAGCAGTAAAGCCAAGATCTTCCTTCATGGTCAGCGCAGCGAAGCCAATATTGACTCGGTCAATGTAGGCCACGAAATACAAGAGCATAATGAAGGGCACAATACGCCAGCTGATACGGCGCAATGTGCGCTTTTCGATTTCCAATTCCATGGAATGTCTCCTCTTACTTTGTAAACTCATCGCTGCCTATGGCAACGAACTCTCAACCGTCTTATGCGGCTTAAATTTTTTGCCCTCAATCCAGTGCTTCGAATCGAATGACGCTCCGTCAGGTGTGACTTGGAGTGGAGAGTAGAGCTTTCCTAGAGAAGATGAATCGATGTAAAGTTAAAACATCATTGCAAAAAATTTACCAATCACCATGCACTCTGAATTGGCTTTCTTTTGCCTGCTGGTCAAGCAGGGCAGTCTTATTGCCACGGCACGTGAGTTGAACCTGACCCCACCAGCCGTGTCTCGCCGCCTCGCGCAAATGGAAGAGAGACTGGGCGTCCGCCTTTTGAATAGGACAACTCGTCGGATTAGTCTGACTAGCGAAGGAGAGGTCTACTTCCAAAATGCTGTACGCATTCTCAGTGAAATAGACGAGATGGAGCGCTTGGTCTCTAGCAGCCGCGCCGATCCGAAGGGGCTGCTACGCGTTAATGCGCCACTGGGTTTCGGGCGCTCGTATATTGGCCCTGCCATTTCTGCGTTTTCCAAGCAGTATTCCGATGTCGAAGTGCAGTTGCTTCTTACTGATCGACCAGTCAGCCTGCCGGATGAGACCATAGATGTATCAATCCGCTTTGGCGACATCCCGGATTCACGCTTGATTGCCAAAAAGGTTGCCAGCAACCGGCGTTTGCTGGTCGCCTCGCCAAACTACCTGCGTGCCAATGGCACACCGAGCTACCCGCACGACCTGACCAAGCATCAATGCATCGTGCTGCGACAAAACGAATCTGCGTATGGCAACTGGCGTTTGAGCCGGGGGAAACAGACAGACACTATCAAAGTGAATGGCAAGCTAAGTACCAACGATGGGGAAGTGGCCCTCAACTGGGCGCTGGAGGGACAAGGCATTCTGATGCGTGCCGAATGGGATGTAGCCAAGTATTTGCGAAGTGGCCGACTGATGCAGGTTCTGTCTGATTACGACACACCTCCAGCCGATATCTATGCCGTCTATCCCGAAAGGCTTAATCTTTCTGCAAAGGTCGCTTATTTTGTGGATCATCTACGAAAATATCTGAGTCAGCATGCTGACAGCCCTAGCCAAGGGAGCTCCTGGTGATTTGCTCCAGGACCTATGGACGGCTAGTTGCGGCGGCTTTATACAAGTTTGCAGACGATTTTCCCACCGCACCTCTCTGACCGCTTTGGCCGACGATCTGCCGCTGCCCCTTCTGATTGGCTGCAGTTCCCATGGAGAAGACATATCAGTCCCTAGCGATTCGCTATCCTCGCTTTTTTGTTTCCTGATATCTGGTCTGCTTTAGCCAACTGTATCGGTGCGAGTCTTCCGCAAGCAGGAAGCTCTTCATCGCCTCACGGCCGGCCGAATCCAATTGTTGGAAGATGCTTCGAAGTTCGGAGTCGATGCCTTGTTCGGGGGCACCTCGTTTTCGTGCCTCTTCGTACCAGTTATGACCCGTCTCAAAGTTGCGTAGCTCCATATGTACTGCCCCAAGCAGCGTGCATGGGCGATAGTCCTGAGGCATCAGTTTGTGCGCCGTCTCGCCCATTTGAATTGCTTCAGAACTCCGGCCGAGGTCCCGCATAACCCCGCCGCGGGTAGTAAGCGCCGCAGATTGCACTTTGGGTTGCTTAATACGATTGCCTGCGATGCTATCGATCAAACGGAGAGCAACCTCCGTCTGTTTGCACTTACGGTAATGCCCGCAGGCGTTAATGGCATTCCATGGATTCTGGGTGCGGAGGTACTGATCGGCATGAAAATCAGCCTCCAGACGGTGATACGCCGTCCGGATGGGCGCAGTGAAATACCGTTTAGCGCTAGTACCGAGCCACTTCAAATCTTCGTTCGGTAGGCGCTCGCCGGCATCGATCTGCTGGAGGAGTTTCGTCATCCTTGGCATCATCGATTTGTCAGTCAACGATACATCGTATTTTTTGTACAGCGCTTGCGTCTGCATCATCTTGATGTATTCAGGATCCCTTTCTCGTGCGATACGTGCCGCGGCTGCTGCCTCCTCCCTGGCCTTACGAGCAAACGCCTCGGCCTCAACGGTTTTTGCTAACGCGATGTACTCGTCGAGGGGCAATTGGCCGAATGCGAGTCGATACAGATCGGAAGGTGCACTGTGCTTCAGGTAGGTAAGCTCATCGGCGGTTAGCGGACGCCCGCGATAGAGAGCGTCCAAAAGATCGCTCAGAGGGGCGCTAACTGCCGCAGCGATATGCTCCAAGTGGAAGTAACGAGCAAGGTCCTGAGCGGTCGGTTCGCAGTAACCCGGGGTGTTTGCGCGGGAGTGGTAAGTGGCCGCAGCGAGTTCGCAATTGCGCACACGCTGTGCTTTCCACTCTGCTTGGCGAGTTCTTTGCGCCGCGAGGACAGCTTCAGTAGCTTCACGCTCACGCTTGCGGCGGAGCTGGCGCTCGGCTTCCGAATCCATTTTTCGTACGTTTTTGCGAGCAGAGTGATTGGACTTCTGAGCTAGGTAGTGGGCTGCAAGTGCCTGCAGCTCGGCATCCTTCGCTTGACTCGCCGACTGAGCAACCTGATGCATCCTCAAATAGTCGGGGTCGAGCCCCGCAACGTACGCCTCATAAGTGATCTCTCTGCAGGCAAGTCGATATAGTTCTGGTAGGTTTTGCTGTTGCAGAAAATCCAGCGAATGCTTCGTCAGCGACCTCCCCTGATGCATCTTGGCAAGAATGTTGCTCAGGCGCGAGTTGGGAATAGTCGCGGAAGAGACATGGCTGACTCGGAAGTAATCTGCAACAAGAGCGATTGAATTGCCCATGACGTATCCATAACGCCTTGTAATTTATCAATGCTAATTATGCCTTACTCACCGCGAAATAAGCCGAATGCATTGCGTGCTATTGGTCAATGACCGTAAATTGAACGATATCGGCCATTGGAAGACTCCACCATCAATGGCAGCAAAGGCCGATCCGCGGCTTCCTCCTCGCTGTACTGCGTTGCCACCAATAATCAGATTCCTTTCCACTGAAAAGGAGTCTGTCATGGGTACCACACCGAAGCGTGAGGCATGGAACAAAGGCAAGCTGATTGGCCAGAAACCGCCTCTAAAGCCAAAAGACATCTGGGCGATCCGGATCCACCTCCAGAATAAGCACGCGGTTCGAGACTTAGCCATGTTCAATTTGGCAATCGACAGCAAACTACGTGGCTGTGACTTAGTCAGCTTACGAGTGCGCGACGTTACGAATGGAAACCAGATTTTGCCCCGTGCTATTGTCGTCCAACGCAAGACACAACGCCCGGTACAGTTTGAGCTAACAGAGCCGACCAGGTTGGCCGTTGCCGCCTGGCTAGAGAAAGCACATTTGCGCAGTGATCAGTATCTCTTCCCTAGTCGGTTGGAAGACTCTCCACATTTATCGACTCGCCAATATGCACGGATAGTGCACATGTGGGTCGAAACCGCTGGGCTGGACTCATCAATCTACGGTACTCACTCGTTGCGACGCACCAAAGCAACTTTGATCTACAAGAAAACAAAGAACCTGCGAGCGGTGCAAATTTTGCTTGGTCATACCAAGTTAGAAAGCACTGTGCGGTATCTCGGGATAGAAGTCGATGATGCTTTGGAAATTTCAGAGCAGATCGAAATTTAGGTAGTCGTTACGACCACACTTTTCCACCAAGGTGGCGGCTATCCTGTACCGCCACCAAGCTTTTCGGCCATAGCTGTCTTTCGCTTACCCAAATAAAGACGACTGCTTTCATATTGAAAGCAGCCGTAAAAGTATCCGGTACTGGAACCCAAGACCGACGGTTTCCGCAACTATGCGGCACCAGGACTGGAAGGCGTCATGGGCGAGTTGTTGCTCGACAAGGCACAGCTGCTGACGCTGAACGCGCCGGAGATGACAGTGTTGATCGGCGGCCTGCGCGCGCTGAACGCCAACAGCGGCCAGACCCCGCATGGCCTTCTGACCAAGCGGCCGGAAACGCTGAGCAATGACTTCTTCGTCAACCTGCTCGACATGGGCACCAAGTGGCAGCCGGGCAGCACCGCCGGCGTACTGGAAGGGCGCGATCGCCACAGCGGCGAGTTGAAGTGGACGGCAACGGTAGTGGATCTGTTGTTCGGCTCCAACTCGCAACTGCGGGCGCTGGCCGAGGTGTACGCCAGCAGCGATGCCGGGCAGAAATTTGTCAGCGACTTTGTCGCCGCCTGGAACAAGGTCATGCACCTGGATCGCTTCGAGCTGGCATAAGCCGCGCCGCCTGCGGCCAACCTGCAACGAACAGGGCAAACCCGGTCATGGTTTGCCCTGTTTTTTCTCCGGGCAGATCCCCGTCAGATCAGCAACGTCAGCTTCTCGCTGAGCCGGCAATCGACCGCGCTTGCGGAGCGCGCGCAGCGTCGTATTTCCTGGATCAGACAATCGACAAAGCATTTTGCCGCCACACTGCGGGTGGTATCGCGCCGGCTAATGATGCCGAGCTTGCCGGTTTCGAACTGCTGCTCCAGCGTCATCACCCGGATCCACTCCAGCATCGGCTCCGCCACCAGCAGCGGCTCGGGGCAGTAACTGAACATGTCGGCATGGCGCACCAGCGATAGCAGCAGGGTCAAGGAATGCGCCCTGACCAGCCGCTGCTCATCGATCTGCGCGCCATGCTGCCAGAACAGGTTGTGCATGAACGGCTCGTAGGAAGTCGGGCTGTAGTTCACCACCCAGTCCGCTTCCAGCAGTTGGTGCAGCGAGCTGCTGTTTTCCAGCGGGTGCCCTTGCCGGGCGATCACCACATTCTGGTACAGCAGCAAGTCTTCGCACTCGAACTCCTGTGCCGGCATGGCGGGAATGTGGGGCGCGACGACAAAATCCAGCTCCCCGTTGCGCAGCCTGGGCAGCGACACCGCCGACAAGCCTTCGAACAGCTCCAGCCGCACATGCGGCATCTTGGCGCGAAAGCGGCGCACCACAGCGGGCAGAAAAGTCAGCTCGATAAAGGGGGTGACACCGACGCTCAAGCGCCCTTCGGCATGGCCGCGCAGCAGCGACAGCTCTGCCTCGGCCCGCTCCAGCTGGCCGACGACAAGCCGGGCATGGCTAAGCAGCGCCGTACCAAACTCCGTGAAGGTCACACCGCTGACATGCCGGATCAGCAGCGGCAACTGCTGCTGCGCCTCCAGCTCGCGCACGGCTTTGGTCAGCGCCGCCTGCGACAGGCCAAGCCGGCGCGCCGCGCCACGGATACTGCCGCAATCGGCAATCGCCACCAATGCCTGCAGTTGATGAAGTTTCATCTCGCCCCCCCCTGACAACCTTAGGTAATCAAGATAACAAAACTGGTTCTCCCGAAACAAAAAATCGCCAATTAAGATGATTTTCAGCAGCCCCGCTTTCCTGTGGCGGCAACGAGGAGACACAACATGACAGACCCGGTCCTGCCAGGCATCCGTGCCATCGAAAAAGAGATGGTCGAACTGCGCCATCAGATCCACGCCCACCCCGAGCTCGGTTTCGAGGAGTTTGCCACCAGCGATCTAGTCGCCGAATGTCTGAGTGCCTGGGGTTACCAGGTACACCGCGGCCTGGGTGGCACCGGCGTGGTCGCTACGCTAAAAAACGGTAATGGTGACAAACGGCTGGGCTTGCGCGCCGACATGGACGCGCTGCCGATTGACGAGGCCACCGGGCTGCCCTACGCCAGCCGCCATGCCGGCAAGATGCACGCCTGCGGCCATGATGGCCATACCGCCACCCTGCTGGCCGCCGCCAAGTATCTTGCGGCCAACCGTGATTTCAACGGCACGCTCAATCTGATTTTCCAGCCGGCGGAAGAAGGCCTGGCCGGTGCCCAGAAAATGCTGGAAGACGGGCTATTCGACCGCTTCCCGTGCGATGCGGTCTTTGCCCTGCACAATATGCCGGGCTACCCGACCGGACGCTTCGGCTTTCTGCCCGGCGCCTTCATGGCCTCGTCGGATAGCGCCATCATCAAAATCAAGGGCTGTGGCGGACACGGCGCCATGCCGCATGAAGCGGTGGACCCGGTTGTGGTCTGCGCCTCGCTGACCATGGCGCTGCAAAGCGTGGTGGCACGCAATGTGCCGCCGCTGGAAACCGCCATCGTCACCGTGGGTGCGATCGTCGCCGGGCAGGCACCGAACGTGATTCCGGATAACGCCGAAATGCGGCTGTCGATCCGCTCGCTCAACCCGGCGGTGCGCGAACTGCTGCAACAGCGCATTACCGCCCTGGCCGAAGCCCAGGCCGCCAGCTTCGGCGCACAGGCAGAGGTCGACTACCAGCGGCGCTATCCGGTGCTGGTCAACACTGCCGCCGAGACTGAACTGGCCAAAGCCGTGGCACGCGACTGGCTGGGCGAAGACGGCCTGATCGACAACATGACACAGCTCACCGGCAGCGAGGATTTCGCTTACCTGCTGCAGCAATGTCCCGGCTGCTACCTGATTGTCGGCAATGGCGACGGCAAAGGGGGCTGCATGGTGCATAACCCGGGTTACGACTTCAACGATGAAATCCTGCCGCTGGGCGCGACCTACTGGGTCAAGCTCACCCAGCAGTTTCTGGCCTGATCAGTTTTACCCCGACCGGATCAGCCAAAGAGCCGCGACCGGTCAACCATAACAATTACGAAGCACCTGAATGCAGTGACCCCAAGTCAACCAAGAGAAACTTACCATCATGTCTACCAGCCTCACTACGCCGGCTCAAGCCGTCGGACGCACACTCGACCGCCCGGGCAAAAAGCGCGCCAGCGTGCGCTCCATCGCCGCCATTACCCTGGGTAATGGCCTGGAGTTCTTCGACTTCACCGTCTACACCTTTTTTGCCACCCTGATCGGCCGGCTGTACTTCCCGGTTGACTCCGCCTTTGGCCAGCTGATGCTGTCTCTGGCGACATTCGGCGTCGGCTTCGCTGCACGCCCTTTGGGCGGTATCGTTATCGGCGCCTATGCCGACCGTGCCGGGCGCAAACCGGCGCTCATGCTGACGCTCTGGCTGATGGCGCTTGGCTCCGCTATTTTCGTGGTGACCCCGAGCTATGCACAGATCGGGCTGGCGGCACCGGTGCTGATTGTGGTCGGCCGGCTGCTGCAAGGCTTCGCCATTGGCGGCGAACTTGGCGCCTCGACATCGCTGCTGCTCGAATATGCCGACGACAACTCCCGCGGCTACTACGGCAGCTGGCAGCTATTCAGCCAGTCGCTGAGCATTCTGCTGGGCTCGGTGTGCGGGCTGGCGCTGACGAACTTCCTGTCAACCGAGGCGCTGGAAAGCTGGGGCTGGCGGATTCCGTTTGTACTGGGCATGCTGGTGGTACCGGCCGGCCTGTACATCCGGCGGCATCTGCACGAAACCGCCGATACCTCCAATGCATCCGAAGGACTGGGTAGCGTAGCGGAAGTCTTCGGGCCGTATCGCCGCCAGCTGGTAGCCGGCGTCCTGCTGGTGATTGGCGGCACCGCCGCTAATTACATCATCCTCAACTACCTGACCAACTATGCCGCCACGGTGCTGGGCATGCCGCTCAAGCTGGCAATGTGGGCCGGGCTGACCGGCGCGGTGGTATCGATGCTGATGGCACCACTGGCAGGCATACTTTCCGATCGCATCGGGCGCAAACCGTCCATCCTGTGGCCCCGCCTGGCCCTGCTGGCGATCATTTATCCGGCATTCGTGCTGTTGAATGCCCATCCCACACTACCAACCCTACTGACAGTCACTGCCGGCCTGGCGCTGATACAAGTGCTACACACTGTGCCTACGGTCGTCATCCTGCCCGAGTTGTTCCCGCGGCGGGTACGCGCTACCGGCATGTCACTGGTTTACTGTATCGGGGTGCTGCTGTTCGGCGGCTTCGCACAGTTCATCGCCACCGGACTGATCCGCCTGACTGACAACCCGAATGCACCGGCGCTGTATGTCATCGGCTGCGGGCTGCTGTCGCTGATTGGCTGGGCGATGGTGCGCGAAACAGCCGGTCGACCGATCGAGTAAGCCGCAGCCCGCGCTGACTCACAGTTAAAGCGATGTGATGGTAAACCGGCTGTAGCAACAGGCTAAAGAGCGGAGTCTTCTTTAATCGCGCAAATATTTGGTACTCAGTCTACGCACGAGAAGCAACGCCGGTCTTTTTTCTTTTGAACAGCCGTTTGAAGTCTGAAGCGGACGTAGTCACAATGTCTGTGACCGTCTGCTTTGGCCGACTCACGGCCGCTGACCCTGATAGCCATATAAATTAGCTGTGCTGTTTTCTGGCTTGCTTCACCACATACATTTCGCTGTCTGCCAGCTTTATTGCCGCTGCACTATGCAATCCGAACGGAGCCAGCGCTACCACGCCTACACTAGCACCGTAGTAGGGAAGAGTCTGATTCCCCAACAGGTAATTGCCTATCGTGGCATCGGAGAGTCGCTGCTGCAGGACTCGGGCTGCAGCCGCAGGCTCGCCATCGGTAATCAGCGTACCGGGCAGGCCCGTGTTGATCCAATCTGGGCCAGGCCCAATCACCACGAATTCGTCGCCTCCCATGCGTCCCAGCATGTCGCTTGCCCGAAGAACAGTTTGCAGCCGGGTGGACACCGCCTGCAGAAATTCATCACCAGCCTGGTGGCCATGCTGGTCATTGATTTGCTTGAAACCATCCAGATCGATTACCCCCACCAGGATGCTACAGCTGGTTCGCACGGCCTGCGCCAGCAAACGCTCCAGTTCATCAAATAGTGCGCGGCGATTGGGCAAGCCGGTCAAGGTATCGGTCAGCGCAAACGAGGCCAGCTGCGAGTTGGCCGCCTGCAGACTCTGCACCAGTGTTTCTCGCTCAATGAAGTTGGCCACGATATTGGCGAATAGCTGCAGCAAGGTTTCGGTTTCCGGCGGCACACTGATCTGGTTGGCGCTCGCTGCGCATAAGGTGCCCATCAGCCCGCCCTCGGCATTACGCACTGGTGCACTCAGATAGCTACGGATGCCCAGCTCGCGCGCTGCGGTGGATTCGCCCCATAGCGTACTGACCTGATTGGTCGCCATCAGTCCCATGTCCAGCGAACGTTTGCACAGAGTATCTTCCCACGGCACGGAGAGTCCTTCCCCGATCTTCATAGTGCCGGTGTTACGCGCATAGCGAACATGCTGCACACCATTCCCCAGTTCGATGCTGGTGAGATAGGTGGACTCCATGCCCGTGATCTGGCCGAGCATTTCCAGCAGCGGGCGAATCAGCTGATCAACCGTTTTGGCCGTGTTGAGGGAAAAGGAAAGCTGCGAGAGTACCGTGTCCATACTTGCACTTCACCCTGATAACATACGAATAGAATACTGTAGTGGATCTATCGCTTGCAGCCTAGTTCGTCGTAGCTCCCCTCCCACATTTCCCTGGCGCATATTACTGGCACAAGCTCTGAAATCTTAGCAGTCCGCTTTGGGAACAGGAGCCGGTGTTGCTGCGGTGGTGAGAGATGTCTGTTAAGGCCGACGTGCAGAAGTTGAGCGACAGGCAGCTCCCACAGCGTTGCGACAACCTGAATAGCCGACCCTAAGTAGCCAGTAATGGCTTGCAATGGTCGGACGTTGCCATTGCCAACAATGCCCAGCAAGCCGCCATCGCGCTTCCATCTAACAGCTATCGGCAACTGACATGGAAATCGCTCATGGATAGTTAAGGATATTGGGGAGGAGTGGCGATTCACTTTTGGCTGCCGCAGGGTTTCCAAACTGAAAACATTATCAGTCTGCACCAGCAGGCGTGCTATGTACGTCTCTTGGGGACTTTACCAGCCGCAACACCAAGCCATTCACCGTATTTTTCAATCACACACTCATCCGGCAAGGTCAACATCTGATATTGCCCAAGCCGCCTGCGTAGAGGTCGGTTCCGAAGAGAATGGGTGCATATTCCCAGCACGCAATCCTCGTAAGGAGGAAATTTCCCCTCAGTTCTATTAAGGAGGCAATGCCATCCCCATGCCCAAAAGCGACGACTTTGTTCCCACCAAGCCCAATCGTCACGGGTAGGTGGTCCTGCCTCCCAAGCAGGCTGACAAAATGGGCGCATGGCAAACTTGATGTCATCGCCGAACCTGCCGGAAAGAAATAACAGCATGCGTCCTACCTGTTTACGCCATTGAGGTGTTTTGCCGGGATAATCGGCGGGATAGGATAAATGATGCAAAAGTAGAATACTTATCTCAAAGGTTTGCGCGTCCACGGCAAAATAACCGTCCACCCAAGGAGTTGCATCCAGGATAGAAGCCTTGAACAGCACCAGCAATTCGGCGCTCAAGTTGCGCCTGTAAAACTCCAGTCCAACAATCAGCAACAACTTATAGATCATCCTCCCCAACTCTTCCAAGGCCTCACTATCTTCCTGATGATCAGCCTCGCCCCAATACAACACCAATGCAGCCAGCGCATCGAGATCGCCGCGCCGCAATAACTTCTGCCCCTGTCGAGAACTGAATGGGGCCAGCATCCGGGGTGCACCGAAGCAATCGTGTTGAGGTTGCAGTACACAGGTCTGAACTGTTGGATCTAGTCGGCCCATCCACTCGATGGAAGATACCTCTTTGCCTTCCATCTTCATTTTGAGAATCGCCCACAGAGGATGGTTCAGTTCACGGGCGGATCCTGGCACCTTTATCTCCACCTTGCGAACATGCCGTATTTGCGGGGTGTGCTCTCCAGCAACATAGCTCCCCCATTTGTTGGGGTACTCCGTGCGCTGATGCTTACGCTTAAACCGCTCGGGCTCCAAGAGCTTCTCCACTTGGTACGGGTTCTGGCAGTCAAGGGTCGTCATGATGCCCTGATACCAGTAGCGAACACGCATGACATCAACGGGATCGCGATTTTGATTTTTTGACACAAGTAGAATCATCGTCTGCCCCACATTACGGTGAATTAACAACTCAACCAAAGACAAACAACCTATTGATATATAAGTAAAAATATATCAAAAAGTACAGTAACAATTCGAGTGATTTTATGGGATCGCCAAGTGATAGTGACTGGGATAGGCTAAGAGCTAATTAACGTAACAGGCAGTAACCCATGTCCTTGCTGAGTGACCTGACAGCCGAACTGGAAAGTAATCTGATCGATCGCCATGGGCCCATGCTGCCCAGCCGGGTGCTGTGGAAGGTATTGGGTTACTCCTCCCCTGCAGCGTGGCGTCAGTCGATTAGCCGTCGCACGGTACCAATCGCCATATTCCAAGTAGAAGGACGTAGCGGATATTTTGCACTATCGAGGGATGTGGCGAGATGGATGGCCGCGCAGCGGATGAATGCGCCCCTCGCTGATGGCAAACAAGGAAAATCACTTGGCAAATGAACATTCCTTCATAATTTTTTCATTGCAGAAGAGAAAAAACTAATATGCCATATGATTATCAATCGCTATCGACACATGACATGCTACCAGGTGGATTGATAGGTTTGACGCTGTAGTCAAGCTAAGTCAAAAAACGATTGGCCTGTATGCGTATGACCTTGACCCTGAAAGTATCTAAATGATGTAAATCTGATGCCCCAAAAAAAAACGCACGGTCTGCAAACCGTGCGTTTTTCCAGCCGGGGGTGACCCGACTTAAGTACATTGCAAACTTAGTCTACGAGCGCGTCCGCGCATCGTCAATCCCCCGTTTCCCTTTTTTTGATCGCTGCATCGCCAGCGAGGCCCCACCTCGCCCAGGCGAAACGGAGGATAGCAACATGCGCACCACCAAGCGTTTTACTCCCACGGTTCTAGAACGGTTCCGTAAGGAGGGACGAGGCACCGGCATCTATGCCGAATACATTCCCTGGCACCGTGTTAGTCGAGGAGATCCTGCCAGCCTGGGGCGCTCGCATCTGCTCAACTGGCGAGGCCGGCAACGTGAACTGCTCAGTGATGGTGAGCTAATCATGACCCTGTTTGTCACCATGCAGCCGGGAATTCACGATCTACGCGAGCAGTTTCCGCTGTCACTCAAGACGGCGCACCATGAAATGTGCGACTACTACCCAGGCTCGATTTCACAGGGTTTTCCTGGCACACAAGATATCGCCGACCAGTTAGGTCACAAACACCCAAAGACAACTGGGAATGGCGAAGCTGCCCCTTGGGTCATGTCGACCGACCTAGTCCTCGTTTTGCAACAGCCCAACGGTCGGCTGGAGCTGCTGGCCATCGCTTACAAGACAGCGGAGGAGCTCAAAAGCCCCCGGAAAATACAACTGCTAGAGATTGAACAGGCCTACTGGCAGGTACGGAATGTTCAGTGGCTCCTGATTACGCCGAACCAGTACGACAAACGCGTCGGTTTGGCTCTACGGAGAATAGCGCCTTGGGCTCTGGACATTCCCGCTCCAGAAAATGTCATCACACTGGTAGCCAACACTGTTCAAACCCTGCCGGAACAATCACTCACATCCATCCTACGATACCTATCCAATGTCACAGGAGAGATGGAGCTTTCCCAAAGAGCACTGTGGCAAGCCGTATGTCTGGGCTATCTCCCGATCGATCTCACCCGCGGCTGGCGCCCTCACCTTCTACTCAAATGCCTGGACCAGCCCGCCTTCCTCGCACAAAACCCCATCGTGATGAGGAGGACGGCATGGACCTGATGCACAACCAAGTCATCCGAATCATTGATGGCAAAGATGCAGGGACCTACCGAGTCATTCTGGACGAGAAACGGCTCGGTAAAACCTGCGTTGTCCGACTTGATCCACCAGATGAGAGGCCCCCTAATCGCCAAGGGCGCCGCAAAGCTGAGACGACACGTCACCCTCGCAAGAAAGCCCCTCCACCGCGGATTGGCACGCTGATCTGGTTGGACCATGTAACCCTGCGCCAACTGGATAACACCAAGATGCTGCAGGCACTGGAAATCGAACAGGAATCGCTATATCTGTCATCGCCCCCCGAAAAAGATCGCGAGTTGTATGGAAAACGACTCGAGATCATGAAGGACTTCCTTGCATTTGCCACACTCCGAGAACATATCCTCGCCTATCAGAGTGTCAGCCGCTTGATCAAAGAGGCAATAGAACGGACCGGGGCCAGCCGGTCCACGGTGACAAAGTTATTCTCAGTCCTATGCCGACTCGGCTTTAGCGAGTCAAGCCTTCGACCTCGCAAGGATCGCTGTGGTGCACCTGGAGTTGCCAGACCTTGCGATCCAGGGGGGCGCAAAAAAGCCGGCGCCAAAACTACCAAGCAACGCATTGCACGAGCATATGGTGAGGATCTCCCTTCGGAACAACCAGGGATGAATACGGACTGGCGCCATCGGATCATGGCTGCCGATAAGGCAATTCCCTCGCCTAAACCGGCTATGCCTAAGCGTTGCTCGATGATTTTGGGCAGCGCTTTCATCCAACGCTATAAGCAGGTCAATGGTGAACTCGTTCCCATCGACGTAAAGCTGGGGGACTATCCTAATCGTGCGCAAATCCGCCGTGTATTAGAGGTTGATACATCGAGGCTGGAACGCTTAATGGCTCAGACCACCAAAGGGCATTTTCTGCGCAATATGCGAGGTATGACCGGTCGATCCTGGCAAGGCATTTCTGGCCCGGGGCATACCTGGGCCATCGACTCGACGGTGGGTGATGTTTATCTGCGCTCCTCGCTCAACCGAGCTTGGGTCATCGGGCGACCGATTGTTTACATCATCGTCGACGTGTGGAGCTCGGCCATAGTTGGGTTTTATGTGTGCTTGACGGGTCCCAGCTGGCACATGGCCAAAATCGCACTGTTCTGTGCGGCATCTGACCCTGCCCTGATCGCTGACCTGTGGGGCTACCAGCCAGTGCTGTCCCTCTCGCCGGCCCCGACCATGTGTTACAGCATATGGTGCGACCGTGGCGAATACCTGTCCCAAGCTGCACGGATCACCGGAGCAGAATTGATTCCCTGCTTCAGTTACACCCCACCCTACCGGCCGGACTTCAAGGGGTGCGTCGAAGTTCCACATCGAATTATTAAGGACAAGGTGTTCTCCTTCGTACCTGGCGCCATCGACATGCGGAGAAAAGAACTGGAGCTCAAACGCGTCAAAATGCAGGATGCTGTGCTGACCATTCGGGACTATACCCACCTCTTATATACCATTTTTACCGAATACAACCTGACCGCCAACCGGGAACACCGGCTCGACGCCCATATGCGAGCAACAGGTGTGTTCCCCAGCCCGGCTGGACTATGGCACTGGGGTCATGAAATGGGGATTGGTTTTCGCCGTGCCCTGCCTCAAAACCAGTTAATCTCGTCACTATTACCTCAGGCACCGGCCAGGGTAACTCGCAGTGGCGTCATGCAAAACGGACTGCTCTATGAGTCCGAGGTCATCAACGAAAAGCAATGGACTACCTATGCCCGAACCTTGGGGGGATGGGATATTGATTGCAGTTATTTCCCTGGTTCTGTGTCGCGCATCTGGACTCCGCCACCAAGGGACAATGGGCTGCTCGAATTAACGCTATCCGATCAGGCAAATGCCTCAGCTGAACTAACCTCGGACGAGGTATTGGACGCCTTTGTCTACGCGCGCACCAACCGGGCAGAACAAGAACATGTTCGCGTAATGCAGGCGCTCCGCTCTCTTGAAGAGTATCAATCGATCAAGAATCGCGCCATTGCAGCGACCCAAATGGCTCTGGACCAATACGACGGACCCGAACTTTCCGCTTCTGAAGCACGGATGCTGGAGCACCGTTATCGATTTACCCAGAAAAACCAGCCAATCAACGTGGAAGACCGTGTGAATAAGGGGGTTAAGGAACGTACTGAAGACATGGAGGAACACTTTCATATGATGCAGCAGCTCATGTCGGCCACCAATTACTCGGAGGATCATCATGGCTGAGCTATTTGACCCCTATGGCCACAACTGCCTGACCCAGAATCTGGGACCTATCCTTTCCCGTAAAGCAGCTGCTGTGGCATTAGGGTTTCTTCCGCCTGCCCCTAAAAATATTGAATCAGTCCCTAGGCACACTAGACGACATCTCCTCATGTCGCTTCGGGATTTGTACATTCCATCCCTAGATGGGCTGCGGATACAGGAGACTATCGATCTGTGCGTTCGCCAGGGGTACCGTTACCGAGATCCCAATGCCCCACTTTCATGGCAACTGATTAGTGGGGAGAGCATTCAACATAAAACGCCGCGTGCGCCGCCACAGGCGGCCGTCGTGATCGGACACTCTGGCACAGGCAAAACCGAGGCGATTCTGCGTGCATTCCATTGTTACCCAAGGCAAGTGATTACTCACGAACGTTTCCCGAATATAGCGGGACCACATCATCAAATGGTCTGGCTGACCGCTGATGTACCCGCTAACGGTAAGGCTGTCGAGCTCGCGGCCAACCTGATGATTAGTTGGGATCAGGCGATGCGACAGTGGTTACCCGAACGCCTGCCACGCTTCGAGGGTCGTTATGGCGGCTCGGCCAAAGACGGACTTCCCATGCTAAACGAATGGAGGCAGGTCGCACTTACTCATTTCCTTGGAGTATTACATCTGGATGAAGTGCAGAATTTTTTCAGCTTGGAGTCGAAAAAAACTCGACAGCAGAAAGCCAGGATCGGCGAACAGCGGGAGCTGAAAATCATCGAGGACCAATGTCTGAAGTGGTTGTTATCATTAATCAATACGTGGCAAATACCTCTCATCCTCTCAGGCACCCCTGACGGTATCAATGCGCTGACGAAACGCCTGAGTAATGCCCAGCGGTTTGCCACCTCCGGCTTCCATCACCTAAAACATTTTGAGACCCCCTCGGAGCCGGAATATCGCGAGCTATTCCTGAAAACACTGTTCCAGTACCAGTATGTGCAGACACCATTGCCACTCTCGGATGACGTCGCGGAATTGATCCATAAACACACTGCCGGTGTTCCCCGGCTCATCATCGCGCTCTGGATTGCGACCCATCGAGTGGCGTTCGAGAACACTCGCCGCGATGCACTGACCACCGATGATATTGAGCGTGCCGCCTCGACCTACCTGGCCCCCGTCAAGGATGCAGTAGAGGCGTTAAGAAGCAACGATCCCCTACGTATGGCACGGTACGAGGATCTCTTGCCCACGGACGATTTCTGGCGCGAATTTTTCTCCAGCTGAATCCCGTCAGCTTGGCAGTTTGCCCAGTCGTCATTCCCCCCTGCAGGCATTACAGGCATTGCCTGTAATGCCTGCAGTAATCCTACACTTGAACGACGCAACAAGATCTCCAGAGCAGACACCGTCACTCCGGACTTTTCAGCGGCTTCGGTCAACGAACTTCCTCCCTCCAGAAAAGCCACCATTCCATCGAATAGCTTTTGGTTCCGGCTCATCTGCTGGCTGAGATTAGGCAACCCCAGTTCATTCAGCCGCAACGTGACAATTTGCGCTGCCGTCGAGGGAAACTGCTGGGCAACGCCAGCATGGCTCCCCCTCTCTTCGATATAGAGCTCACGCAGCCGGTTCACATTCAAGACGATCTTGCTACTCTTTCCTCGATTCAACCATACCGAAACCGCCTTGGCGCTAGACAAGGCTTCGATCGCCGACTTGGTATCCGGATACAGCACAGCCGTAGCAAGCATGTAGGCGATGACCGACGAGGCACTGGTCTTTTTGCACAGCACTCCATCAATCGGGTCAAACCAATCCCCCCGATGCTTGCCGGTCAGTTCATGAAACACTTCTTGCACCCAAGCCGGGTCAAACTGACTGGTAACCAGATCGCTAAGCAGCGGCAGCTTGACTGGGCCAGCATAGGTTTGCAGACCATGCTTGTCCGCCTGCGCTTTGAGAACACATGACACATCCCGCACGTCCAGCGCATGCGGACGTGTCATCAAATAATCGGCAATCTCAATGAATCGCTGAATCGCCGGGTTCACCTGCAGAAACATCATCCACTCATTCGGTACCTGCAGACTTTCGAATAGAAATGCTGCCGGACTCACCTGAAAGGCCTTTTCATGCGTGACATAGCGCAATGGCTCCCGGTGCTGCTGACAGACAAAGTGGCCAGGGAGTTGCCAGATACGTCGCCAGTACGTCACTCCAGTGCTTGTCAGATCGGACAACACGCAATGCACACAGAAGTAGGCTCCGGGTCGGGCAATCCGCATCCCACTCGACCAGAGCATGCTTCGGCCCTGCTCACTGCCATGTTCCAAACCGGGCAGATAGGAAGTAATCCCTCGCCGGAATGGCAAGGTTGTATGCTGCTTCACGAATGTTGGGATAGGTAATTCAGCAAGACGGCTCAGCAGCATTACCAAGGGAGCATCACGGCGCGATACCCCCTTCACACCAAAACATGACGCCATGTAATCGACGAATTCTTTTTCCTTCTGAAAACCGTTCCATCGCATTGATCGGCCAAGATAACCACGATCGAGTTCATCCGGCAGCGGCTGCACATAAATCATCTGTCCTGCTCCACTCCTTGCACCTCAGGCCCCATAACACGTTCTGGCCCCAATACTCGTAAGGAACGGATCACCGTCGCCAACGCCCGGGCATGACCCGCCGTACCGTCCCACGTGTCCTTAAGAGCGGAGATCAATTCGCCACACTCTCGGACGGCTTGTTCTGTGACCCCATGATCGAATCGCTCAACGTAGAGGCACACATCTTCATACACCCTGGAGCGACGAAGCCCTTGACCTTGCAGGACGCGGCTGACCTGCGGCTGGCTGGCTCCCACTGCCTCTGCAATCTGCGTTTGAGACAGGCCATGCAGCTTCACTAGTGAGGCGGCATGCAGTGCCCTTGCTTTCATCGCGACATCAATCATTCTTAAAGAATCAATTTTTACATTTATGAATAACAGAATAATAGCTTGAGCGCTATTCCAGAACAAGCCATCCAGGGTGGCAGTACTCAGGCCTCTGTTGGTGCTGTCAGGCTAGCGAGCAAAGACTGGGACAATGGGAAGTGGCAGAGACGTCTGCCGAGTGATGAAAAACCAGGGATATGGCGACAAAAAGCGCCCCGACTATTCACAAACTTGAATGCAGGAAACAAGCGGCTACGAATCGAATACAGCAGCATCTGTGCACAGAGTGAAACATCGGCTTCCGACAAACCAACGCCAGGCGTCGTGAACTGAGCCCACACTCTCACCCGCCTCTGCAAATGTCCCAACAGCCAGGCCCTATCCTGACGAATGAGAAACCAGCAGAGCTTCTGGTCCAACAGCAGTGGCAAAGGCTTCGCTTCAAAGCATGAGGAGATATCCAGCGACGCAAAGTGCTTTCTGGCCTTTTCGACTTGGAGATTCCTACGGCCATCTTGCCAGCGTGTCAGCAGCGCTCGATCACGATGAATGGCGGCACAAATCTGCGTTCGCGGCAACTTCAGTAGTTTTGATAATTCCAAACTACTCATGCCTTTATCCAACCCTGAGCCAAGCAACAACGTCCATTCGGAAGGCTCTACCGCTACGGAGGCGCTCATGGGAATGCCGTGCAAACGGAACTGCTTCCGAAGTTGGAGTAATGAGATACCCAATATCTCAGCCATATCCGCAAGATTCCCTTGTACGGCGGCATATAAGGCCTCCAGTTCTCTCTGGAGCGGTAGTTCTTTTGGGATCACCGGCGGATCAAATTTTGCGGCATGAACCAGTCCCTGTGGCATCCGCGAGCAATGGCAATAGTCCCTCCAGAATGCCGATACATCGCCCCACAACCAATACATGACCAGCAAGTGGCGTAATGGATGTAAGGCCAAGCCTTCATCACGGAATACCTGGTAAAGGACACGGCCAGACGATTGGATCGTCTCGGGGAGGAAATGGCGTTCCGGAATAGCGGTGAGATGGTGGCAATGCGCAATATACGAACTGGCGGCATCAACCCATTGCATTTGACCAGCATCGTTAATCCAGCCATGACTAGCGGCCTGTTGATAGTACAAGGCCAGCAAGACCTCGGGCTGTATTACAAACCTCTCATGCACGACACCAGAAATGAAATGGGCTAGAGCTCTTGAAGGCTCAAGCAACTGCTCAGGCAAAGCGACAGGCCGCAGATGCGAAATGTATGCCAAAGGCAGCACCAACTCATGAGTATCGGCATTGCATGGTTCAAGAACGTGAAGCGGCACACCATGTTTTGGGCATACCCACACACCGGGCCACTGATGCACCTGATGCCAATAGCTCCACCCGGTTTGCCTGTGATCCTCCTCAATACAGTCAGGGCAAGCTTTCAGGGGGTGATGTATCCACTTGTGATACGCGAGCCAACCTAAGCGCTTGGCTAAGGATTTTCCCCACCCCAGCAAAAGATCACGTTCAGCCGACTCAAGCGCACCCCGAGAAAGGAAAGGGCGATAGAAGCTAAGCAGCGTCGTCTCCGTGAACAATGAAGTAGGCGAACCATCTACCCCAACCTGCATTGCAAAACGTGCCAAATGGTCGGGAAAAGCATGACAAATGGCCTGAGCAAAGTGCCCAAAAAGAACCAGACATGTCAGATTGGTACTAGGAAGACCCCAGAATGCATCAAGCCGGCTCACCCAACTGAAAAGTGTCTCGTCAGGCAAGCGAGTAAGAATAGGATAGGGCGAACGAGAGATCACCCGCCCCCTAGATTGCCCTAAATTTTGTAGGTGCATGATGCTGGCTTTCCGGTTGTAAAGCAGCCATTCTTCATTGGGGACCTGGATAACGGCACTGGCCGGACTCCAGCCATCCCTATCTCTCAGTCATGGGCGGCAGCCATCAGCTGGCTATCACATGCGAATTTCAAATGACATAAAAATCACGAACAACCTCAAAGCCTTGTCTGGCAAGGCTTTGAGGTTGTTTTCGACTTTAATGTTTTGTTTTCGACTTTATTAAACTGTTTGCGACTTTAATTGGCAGGAACAAATCTGTTCTGCCAACCGCTGTTCGCCCCACTAGACCGACCGGTCTAATCGTACTATAGTGCCGGCATGACACGAGACCGGCAGCAACCCGACACCCGCGAACACATCCTGGCCACCGGCGAGGAATTGATTCATGGCCGCAGCTTTACCGCGCTGGGGCTTACCGAACTGTTGTCGGAGGCCGGCGTACCCAAGGGCTCGTTCTATCACTACTTCAAGTCCAAGGAGGACTTCGGGGTGGCGATGCTGATGCGCTACTTCAGCGGCTACCGCGAGCGGGTGGGCAGCCTGCTCACCGACGAACAGGTGGGCAATGGCCGTGAGCGGCTGCTGGCCTACTTCCAGCAATGGCTGGACAACCATGCCCGCTGCGAGGCGCAGAGTTGCCTGGCGGTGAAGCTGGCGGCGGAGGTGTCAGACCTGTCCGAGCCGATGCGGGTGGCGCTGGACGAAGGCATGCTGGCCATCGTGCAAAGGTTGGCCGCATGCATCCGCGCCGGCCAGGCCGATGGCTCGATCAAGCCGCAGCTGCCGCCGGACGATACCGCCTATGCACTGTACAGCCTGTGGCTGGGTGCGGCGTTGATGTACAAGACCCAGCACAGCCTGCAACCGCTGCAGGCGGCAATGATTCATACCCAGGGCCTGCTGCAGCCATGTAACGCAGCCTAGCACCGCGACCGTTTGCCAGGGCAGACGGTTTTTTTGGCAACAAAACTAGACGACCGGTCTAATCATTACCCAGCAGAGGATTACTCATGCAAGCCGACAAACTGCTTACCCCGCTGCGCCTTGGCGCCATTACCCTGAACAACCGCGTGCTGATGGCACCGCTGACCCGCCTGCGCAATACCGAGCCGGGCGACGAGCCCACCGCGCTGGCCACCGAGTACTACCGCCAGCGCGCCGGTGCCGGTCTGATCATCAACGAAGGCACCCACATCTCCCCCACCGCCAAGGGCTATGCCGGCGCGCCTGGCATCTACAGCGAGGAGCAGGTACGCGCCTGGCGCGAGGTAACCGACGCGGTGCATGCCGAAGGCGGCAAGATCGCCATCCAGCTGTGGCACACCGGCCGCATCTCGCACACCAGCCTGCAGCCGAACGGCGATGCCCCGCTGGCGCCGTCCGCCATCAAGGCCGACAGCAACACCAATATCCGTGACGAAAACGGCCAGCTGGTGCGTGCTCCCACCTCCACCCCGCGTGCGCTGGAAACCGCCGAGATCGCCGACCTGATCGAAGACTACCGCCGCGCCACCGACAACGCGCGCCGCGCCGGCTTCGACCTGGTAGAAATCCACGGTGCCCACGGCTACCTGCTGGACCAGTTCCTGTCACCTGCGGCCAACCAGCGCACTGACCAGTACGGCGGCAGCGTGCAGAACCGCGCCCGCATCGTGCTGGAAGTGCTGGATGCAGTGATTGCCGAATGGGACGCCGCGCACGTGGGTATCCGCCTGTCGCCGCTGGGCGTGTTCAACGGCCTGTCCGAGACCGACCAGCAGGAAATGGCGCTGTACCTGATCGGCGAAATCGCCAAGCGCAACATCGCCTTCCTGCACCTGTCCGAGCCGGACTGGGCCGGCGGCCCGAAATGGCCGGATGAATTCCGCAAGGCCGTGCGCGCCGTCTACCCGCACCCCATCGTGGCCGCTGGCGGCTACACCGTGGACAAGGCGGAACAGCTGATTGGCGCCGGGCTGATCGACGCGGTGGCCTTCGGCCGCCCGTTCATCGCCAACCCGGACCTGCCGGCGCGCTTCGCCCGTGGCGCCGAGCTGAACCAGCCGCAGCCGGAAACCTTCTACGGCGGCGGTGCCGCAGGCTACACCGACTACCCGGCACTGGCGGAGTAAGCGTGTAAAAGTTGGCCGCATGCGGCCTGCCTGCTTGCCCCATGTAAATGCCGTTCACTGTTGCCAGTGAACGGCATTTTATTTGTACCACCTGGCCCTCCCTGACCCGTAGGGCGGATGCCAAGGAAACGGGTAGCCCGGATAAGCCAACGGCGCATCCGGGGTCCAAAAGCGTGGGCGCGGCCCCATCCCCGGATGCGCCGTTGGCTTATCCGGGCTACGGNCAGCGGCCCCACAGGCCGGCTCCGTCTGCACTATGCTGCTGATACCGGCCACACGGGCTTGGCCGCAAGCAACCTGGCAATCACCCGCGAGGAGACACCATGAAGCACGTGCTGTTCGTACTGACCAGCCACGACCAGCTGGGCGATACCGGCCACAAGACCGGCTTCTGGGTGGAGGAGTTCGCCGCCCCCTACTACCTGCTGGCCGATGCCGGCGTGCAGATCACTCTGGCCTCGCCCAAGGGCGGGCATCCGCCGATCGACCCGAAAAGCGCGGACCCGGCCTTCAGCACGCCCGCCACCGAGCGTTTCAATGCCGACGCCGCCTTGCAGGCCAAGCTGACCCAAACACTGCCGCTGGCCGGCATCAACGCCCGGGATTTCGATGCCGTGTTCTACCCCGGCGGCCACGGCCCGTTGTGGGACCTGAGCAATGATGCCTATTCGCTGGCGCTGATTGCCGCCACCATCGCCGACGGCAAGCCGCTGGCGGCGGTATGTCACGCGCCGGCGGTACTGCTGCGCGCCCGCGTTGCCGATGGCAGCCCGCTGCTGGCCGGCAAGCGTGTTACCGGCTTCAGCAACAGCGAGGAGGAGGCGGTGGGCCTGATCACGGTAGTACCGCTGCTGCTGGAAGACAGCCTGAAGGAAAAAGGCGCCGTTTACAGCAAAGGCCCGGATTGGGGCGAATACGTGGTGGAAGACGGCCTGCTGATCACCGGCCAGAACCCGGCCTCGTCGGAAGGCGTGGCGCGGGCGCTGCTGGGGCGGCTGCAGGCATGACCCGGTAGCCCGGATAAGCGCAGCGCATCCGGGAAAGTGGGCAAAACGCCCCGGATGCGCCGGCGGCTTATCCGGGCTACGGGCGGCCAGAACCCGGCCTCGTCGGAAGGCATGGCTCGTGCGCTGCTGGGGCGGCAGCAGGCATGCCCCGGTAGCCCGGATAAGCGCAGCGCATCCGGGAAAGTGGGCAAAACGCCCCGGATGCGCCGGCGGCTTATCCGGGCTACGGGCTACATGCTGTAGGGCGGATGCCCAGGGGGCGATCCGCCATGCAACGTTGGCCGCAAACTGGCGGATCGCCCCCGCTGGGCATCCGCCCTACTGCCCAACCCTACCTCCCGCCGCCGTGTATCGCCTGCTGCAGGCCGTGCACCGCCGCGCTGAGCTGGTCCTGGTAGCCGGCCTCGGCCTGCTGGCTGCCGTACACATCCTCCAGCCCTTCCCGCACCAGATCCAGCAAGGCTTCTTCCTGGCGTTCGGTCAACCCCAGCCCCACCAGCGACTGTTCCAGCCGCATCAGCACGCTGTTGAGCACGGTCAGTGCGTCGGCGCGGCCCTGGCGCTGCTTGTGGTCGATATCCGCCAGCACCTGGGTAAGGGTTTCGATGGTGCCGCTGATGGCGTCGCCACGCCGGCTGGCCAGCCGGGCGCTGTTGATCGCGGCCAGTCGTGCCTCGGCAGCCTCCAGCAGCATGGCCAGGTGATCACGCAGCCGGCCGCAGCGGTCCGGATCGTCCAGCGGCATGTTCACCACCACCAGGCGTGCGTGCGGGTAGCTGATCGACAGCCGGCTCTTGTACTGGGTGATGCGGTCCATGCCGGCCATGTGGCGCAGCACCGAGATTTCCAGCTCGCTGGCCGGGCCGCGATTGTTGAGCGCAATGCTGGCCTCGTCCGACAGCAGCAGCTCCACCGGGCCATCCACGCCGAACAGCGCCAGTGATTCCTGCAATGCCTGCGCCAGCTCGCGCGGCTCGCTGCACTGGTTGAAACGCTTCATCACCTCCAGCAGCAGGCCGGTTTCGCTCATGCTGGTCATGGCGGTCATGGCGGTGCTGGTGGCGTACTGTGCCTGCGATTTGAGCTGGTGGCGCTCCTGCTGCAATGCCAGCACCCGGTCGATCTTGGCCTGCAGGATGCGCGGGCTCACCGGCTTGGTGACAAAATCCTCGCCGCCCACCTCGAAGCCGCGCAGGCGGTCCTCGATGCCATCCAGTGCCGACAGGAACAGTACCGGCGTGTCGCTGATGTCCCAGTCGTCCTTCACCTCGCGGCACAGCGCATAGCCATCCATGTCCGGCATCTGCACGTCCACCAGCATCAGCGCCGGCTGCTGCTGCCGCGCCAGCTCCAGCCCGGCGCCAGCGCTATCGGCGCACAGCACCCGGTAATGTTCGCCCAGGCTGTCGGCAATGAATTCCTGCATGAAAAGATCGTCGTCCACCACCAGCAATGTTGCCCGCTCTGTTTCATCCATGATGCGTTCCCCTTGTTGACGCTGGCCGCCTGCCTGCGCGGCGGCTTGCTGTTAGCTGCCACTATCTACCAGTTGTTCGTGCTGCAATTGCCAGTCGTGCAGCCAGCGCACGAATTCGCCCGCCGGCATCGGCCGGGCGATGAAATAGCCCTGTACCACCTGGCAGCCGGCGGCCACCACCAGGTCCAGGTCTTCCTGGGTTTCCACCCCTTCGGCCACCAGCTTGAGTGCAAAGCGCCGCCCCAGGCTGACGCTTTCTTCCAGGATGGTGCGCGCCCACGGGTCGCGGCTGGCGCCGGTAACGAAGGCGCGGTCGATCTTCAGCTCGGTGAACGGGGTGCGCATCAGGTGTTCCATGGTGGAGAAGCCGGTACCGAAGTCGTCGATGGACAGGCCAAAGCCCTTGATGCGCAGCCGGGTGAGGATGTCCAGGCACATCACGTGGTCTCGCCCCAGCCGGGTTTCGGTGATTTCCAGCATGATGTCGCCCGGCGCCACGCCATGCTGGCGTGCCAGCTCGGCAAACTGTTCCGGCAGGTCCAGCCGCGACAGGTTGTCCATCGAGACATTCACCGCCAGTTGCAGGTCCATGCCCTGTTGCTGCCACTGTTGCTGCTGCTGCATCGCCAGCTGCAGCACGATGAAGGTCATGTCGTCGATCAGCCCCAGCGACTCCATCATCGGCACGAACAGGCCCGGCCCCAGCAACCCCAGTTGCGGGTGATGCCAGCGTGCCAGGCATTCGGCGCCGCGCACCTGCCAGCTGACGGTATCCACCTTGGGCTGGAAATACAGTTCGATGGCGCCGTGCAACAGGCCGCGGCGCAGCTCGGCCTCATCCAGCTGCGGCTCGTTCATGCTGTGGCTGGGCCGCACGGCATGGCGGCCGGCTTGTTGCTGCCGCAGCAGGCTGCGCAGCGCATCGCGGCTCACCGGCTTGGCCAGCGCGCCCTGAAAATCCAGCCCGAATGAACGCGCCAGCCGCTCGGTGGCTTTCAGCACATGGCTGTCCATACCGGACAAGATCACCACCCGCCCCGGGTAGTGCAGTTCGCCCAGCAAGCGCAGGAAGGCGATGCCATCCATGTCCGGCATCTGCAGGTCGACAAACAGCCAGCCCGGCGCGGCCTGGCCGTCCATGGCCGCCAGTGCCGCACGTGCGCTGGCGCAGGTCACCACTTCGCCGGCCTGCAGTTCCTGCAGCTGCTGCTGCAGGTATTCCAGGGTGAAGGCGTCGTCATCCACCAGCATCAGCCGGTCACCCCCGGGCAATATCACGGCGGACTCGGCAAGCTCGACAGGCTCGGCGGTGGCAGGCGCCGTAGCCGTGCTCAGCAATTGGCGCTGTTGCAGCTGCGCCAGGGTGGCGGCAAAGCATTGCTGCACCTGCGCCAGGCCGTTGTCCATATCGGCGGTGCCGCGCTGCTGCGGCCATTTTTCCAGCTCGGCCAGCGCCTCGCCCAGCGCCATGGCGCCCACGGTGCGCGCCACGGATTTCAGCCGGTGGCTCTCGCGTGCCACGCCATCGCCATCACGCTGCGCCACCTGTTGCTGCAATGCGGCCAACCCCTCTTGCAGCCAGCTGGCGAACTTGTCGCAATAGCGCTGCTGTTTGTCCAGATCACTGCCCAGCATGCTGCACAGCACTTCGGTATCCAGCAGCGGTGCTTCCTCGGCGGCCGGCATTGGCTCGGCAGCCGGCTCGGCCTGCGCTGGCGGCGGGCTGGCAGAGGCCGCCTCGCTACTGGCGGGATGGCTGTCGTCCAGCCAGTAGGCCAGGGTGTGGTACAGCTTGTCCGGCTGTATCGGTTTGCCGACAAAGTCATTCATGCCGGCATGCAGGCAACGCTGCCTGTCCTCGGTGCTGACATTGGCGGTCATGGCAATGATGGGCACCGCATCCAGCCGTGGCTCGCGGCGCAGCAGGCGACTGGCCTCCACCCCGTCCAGCTCCGGCATCTGCATGTCCATCAGGATCACGTCAAACGCTTGGCGCTGCGCCTGCTGCAGCGCCTGCCTGCCATCGGCGGCAATGCTCACCTGCATGCCCACCGCCTGCAGCAACTCGCTGGCAACCTGCTGGTTGAAAGGGTGGTCCTCGGCCAGCAGCACCCGCTTGCCGGCCAGCTGGCGGCGGTAGTTCTGCGCCGGGCGCGGTGCCACTGGCGGCGGCGGCGCGTGATTGATGGCCGGCAACAGCAGGCTGAAGCGGAACTCGCTGCCCTGCCCCGGCCGGCTGTGCACTTGCAGGCTGCCGCCCATCAGCTGCAGCAGCTGGTAGCTGATGGCCAGCCCCAGGCCGGTACCGCCGTACTTGCGGGTGGTGGAACCGTCGGCCTGCTCGAAGCTCTGGAACAGCCGCGCCTGCGCCTCTTCGCTGATGCCGATGCCGCTGTCGCACACGCTGAAACCAACCCGTTCGCCTGGCTGCATGCTCACCAGCAGGCTTACCGTGCCACGGTCGGTGAACTTGATGGCATTGCTCAAGAGGTTCAGCAGCACCTGCCGCAGCCGCAGCACATCGCCGTGCAGATAGCGCGCCACCTGCGGCTGCAGCACGATCTCCAGTTGCAGCCCTTTTTCCGCCGCGCGCTGCGCCAGCAAGGCACGCAACTCTTCGAGCAGGGTCTTGATGTCGAAGTCGGTGTTATCCAGTGCCAGCTTGCCGGCCTCGATCTTGGAAAAGTCCAGGATGTCGTTGATCAGCCCCAGCAGGTGCTGGCCGGAAATGGCAATCTTGCTCAGGTAGTCGCGCTGCTTGTCGTCCAGCCGGGTCTGCAATGCCAGGTGGGCCATGCCCAGCACGCTGTTGAGCGGGGTGCGTATCTCGTGGCTCATATTGGCCAGGAAGCTGCTCTTGGCACGGTTGGCGCTTTCCGCCTGTTCGCGCGCCGCCTCCAGTTCGCGGGTGCGTTCCTGCACCCGGTATTCCAGTGTGGTGGCCAGCTGCAGCAGTTCTTCCTCTGCCGCCTTGCGCTCGGTGATGTCGCGCACCATCGCGGTGTAGATCGGCTCGCCACCATTGTCGGCGTAGGAAATCGACACTTCCACCGGGAACTGGCTGCCATCGGCGCGCCGCCCCAGCAGCGGGCGGGCGCTGCGGCTGGCCATGCCGCCGCTACGCTGCGCCTCGTCAGCGAATTCCAGCATCAGGTCGCGATGCCGCCCCGCCTTGCCACTGGGTAACAGGCAGTCCAGCGGCTGGCCTATCATGTTGGCCGCACTCACCCCGAACATGCGCTCCGCCGCCGGGTTGAATACCACGATGTTGAGCGCGGCATCGGTTGTGATGATGCCGTCCATGGCGGTGTCGATCATGGTGGACAAGCGCAGCTGGTTGGCCTGCAGCGCCAGCTCGGTGGCCTTGCTGTGGCTGATGTCGGTAAAGGTGCCGATCATGCGCAGCGGCTCGCCATCGGCATTACGGCTGATCACCATGCCGCGGCCCAGCACCCACAGGTAGCTGCCATCCCGATGTTGCAGGCGGTGCTCGGTGACAAAGGTACCGCCATCTGCCTGCAAGGCGGTAGCCAGCCGGCTTTCCACCTTGTCGCGGTCGTCCGGGTGCACCCGCTCGCGCCAGTCGGCCTCGGCGGTGGACAGCTCGTTTTCGGCATAGCCCAGCATCTGCGCCAGCAGCGCGGAGCCCACCACCCGCTGGCTGCAGATATCCCAGTCCCACACGCCGTGACCGGCGCCATCGATGGCGAATTTCCAGCGCGCCTCGGCCTGATGCAGCGCCTCGCTGGCCTGGCGGAAGGCATGGCGGTTACGGCTGGCGCTGATCACCTGGCCATAGGTCAGCAACAGCGGCTGCAGCAGTGCCAGCAGCTGTTCGTCGTAACCCCCCTGGCGATTGGCCAACCCTACCAGCCCCACCATGTCGTCGCCATGCATCACCGGCACCGCCATGAAGCAGTCCAGCGGCGGATGGCCGTGCGGGCAGCCACCGGCACGCGCGTCCTGCGTCGGCTGGTTGGTTATCAGCGGCTGACGGGTACGCACGACATGGCCAAGCAGGGTATCCAGCCGGTGAAACTCCAGCCCGCCGCTTGACAGCGTGGCATAGGCGGCGCGCGAGGCGTCGTCCCAGCTGATGTCGGTGAGCGCGTGCAGGCGCAGGAATGGCTGACCGTCCCCATCGGCAAGCACCTCGCCCACCAGGCCATAGCTGCTGCCGGTAAGCTGCTGCAGCTGGGCCAGAATGGTTTCGTAGGTGTGCTGCTCGTCGTGATGCTCGATGTAGTCGCCCTGGATGCGCGCCACCGCCGTCAGCTCGGCACTGGACAGCGCCAGCTGCTGCTGCGCCAGGCGGCTGCTGGTGATGTCCTGCTGCGACAGCAGCCACACCATGCCGTCACGCGGGTGGCGGAACAGTGACACCCCGCTGCGCGCCCAGAATTCGCTGCCATCCAGCCGGTAGCAGGGGCACTCGTCCAGCCAGTGGGCATGCTGCTGCAAGGCGGGCAGCAGCGCCGGCGGCAGGCTCTGGCCATCGCTGGACAGCAGCCGCGCCAGCGGCAGGCCGAGCATGCTGCCCTGCGGGTAGCCATACATGGCCTGCAGGCGCGGGTTGGCGTACAGGATGCGCTGCTCGGCGGCATCCACCAAGCACACGCCCTCCAGCATGCAGTCCAGTATCTGTGCATGCAGCCGCAGGTCGGCTTCCAGGCTGGATACCCGCCGCTGCAGGGCCTGCTGGCTGTGCCAGCGGGCACGGGCGCGGATGATGCGGCCTTCGGCATCGCGCACCGCGCTGATATCCAGCACCACCGGCAGCAGCTCGCCATCGCTGGCCAGCGCCTCCAGCACCACCCCGCCAACGTCTTCTCCGGCCAGTAGCTGCGGCAGGATCACCTGCTGCAGCTGGCGGCAGCTGGACGGGGTGTGCAATTCGAAGATGCTGCGGCCAACGATGCGCTCGCGCGGGTAGCCCAGCGCCTCCTGCAGGGTGCGGTTGCAGTTGAGCACCAGGCCGCTGTACGGGTCCAGCGACAGCAATAGCTCCGGCAGCTGGTCGTAGCTTTCCTGCAGGCTGAGTGCCGGCCCGCCCTCGCCCTGCTGCGGCTGGCGGTGGCTGATATCGGCCAGAAACCCCTGCACGTACAGCAGCTTGCCATCGGCGTCATATACGCCGTGGCAACTGTCGGCCACCCAGCGCACGCTGCCATCGGCGGCTACCAGCCGGTAGCTGAGCTGGCACGGTTGCTGGCCATGCAGCAGTTGCTGCCACTGTTGCTGCACCCGCGCCGCATCGGCCGCGTGCACCAGCCGCGCCAGCCCGAACGCCGGGCGCCCCAGCAGGCTGGCGGCCGGCAGCCCGGTAATGCTCTGCACGCCGCCACTGCAATAGCTGAGGGTGCGCGCGGTATCCGGCTGGCAGCGATACACCATATAGGGCAGCGCGGCGGCCTCTTGCGTGGTAGCTGCCATGGCGGGCAGCAGACCCGGCAGCAGGCAGCCCACGCCCTGGCTTACCTGCAGCAGGGCTGGCAGCTCGCCGCCAGGCAATTGCAAGCGGCAGGCGTATTGCAGCGTGTCGTGCTGCGCCTCGGCCAGCTGCCATGCGGCCAACAGCAGGGCCTGTTCGTCGGGAGCGATGCGGCACAGCCAGCCCATGCCAAGCGCCTCGCCGGCCGGCAAGGCCAGCAGCCGGCAGCATGCCGCGTTCACATGGCTCAGCCGGCCGGGCAGTTCGGCGCGAAAGGCGGCCAGCGGCAGGGTGTCCAGTGCGGTGGCGTCCAGTGGCACGCGAGTTCTGGCTTTGCTCATGCGGCAGCGCATCCTCTGCATGGAATCACTGATGGCAGCCAGTGGCTGGCTACGGGGGAATGCAAGCCTGATGCATACGCTTCTGGCATGCTTTCCTACTCTAGGTGAATATTTTTCGATAAACCAGTAGCAATAAGTAACGCCAGGCCGCAGGCGCCCTGTGGTGCAGGTATGTACTATTAACGCAACACATGACGCCATAATGAAGCTGGCCGTAACCAGCGGCGATGCAGCAGTCACAAGGACCACACCATGCCGGCACCATTCATCCTGGCCCTGGACCAGGGCACCAGCAGCTCGCGCGCCATCGTGTTCGATCGCGGCGGCAATATCGTGTCGCAGGCACAGCAGGAGTTGCGGCAGCATTACCCGCAGCCCGGCTGGGTGGAACACGACGCGCTGGAAATCTGGGCCGGGCAGCAGGCAGTGGCGGCAGATGCCCTGGCCCGCGCCGGCATCAGCGCCAGCCAGATAGCCGCCATCGGCATCACCAACCAGCGCGAAACCACCGTGCTGTGGGACCGCGACAGCGGCCAGCCGCTGCACCACGCCATCGTGTGGCAGGACCGCCGCACAGCGCCGTTCTGCGAGTCGCTACGCCAGCAGGGCGCAGCCGACATGATCCGCGACAAGACCGGCCTGCAGCTGGATGCCTATTTTTCCGCCAGCAAGCTGCGCTGGCTGCTGGACAACATACCCGGCGCCCGTGCCCGCGCCGCCGCCGGCAAGCTGGCATTCGGCACCATCGACAGCTGGCTGATCTGGCAGCTCAGCGGTGGCCGGCTACACGTGAGCGATGTATCCAATGCCGCGCGCACCATGCTGTTCAACATCCATACCCTGCAGTGGGATGACGAGCTGCTGGCCCTGTTCGATATCCCCGCCAGCGTGCTGCCGCAAGTCAAAAGCAGCAGCGAGGTGTACGGCTACAGCCACCCGGCGCTGTTTGGCGTGGCGCTGCCGATTGCCGGTGCGGCCGGCGACCAGCAGGCGGCGCTGTTCGGCCAGCAGTGCACCCGGCCGGGCATGGTGAAGAACACCTACGGCACCGGCTGTTTCATGATGCTGAACACCGGCACTGCGCCGATCGCCTCGCACCACCAGCTGCTGACCACCATTGCCTGGCAGCTGGATGGCCAGGTGCAGTACGCGCTGGAAGGCAGCATCTTCATCGGCGGCTCGGTGGTGAAATGGCTGCGCGACGGCCTGGGGCTGATCCGGCACGCGGCCGAAGTCACCGCCCTGGCCGCACAGGTAGCGGACAGCGGCGGCGTGTACCTGGTGCCGGCCTTTGCCGGCCTGGGCGCACCGCACTGGCAGCCGGAGGCGCGCGGCACGCTGCTGGGGCTGAGCCAGGGCAGCAGCGCCGCGCACATTGCCCGCGCCGCGCTGGACAGCATCGCGCTGCAGACCATGGACGTGCTCGCCGCCATGCAGGCCGATGCCGGCATCGCCATCAGCGAGCTGCGCGTGGATGGTGGTGCCTGCGTCAACGACCTGCTGATGCAGTTCCAGAGCGACATGCTGGGCTGCCAGGTGCTGCGGCCGAAGATCACCGAAACCACCGCGCTGGGCGCCGCCTATCTGGCCGGGCTGGCGGTGGGCTACTGGCAGGGTTGCGCCGACATCCAGCAGCAGTGGCAGCTGGAGCGCCGCTTCCAGCCGACCATGCCGGCAAGCGAGGTGGCGCGCTACCGGGCCGGCTGGCAGCGCGCGGTACGCAGCGCCATCCACTGGGCGCAGGACAGCGCCTGATCACCCCGCTGCGGCCAAGCCGGCACCGGAAATACAACATTTTTCCAACATCAAATCTTCGTTTTTTGTTGTTTTGCTGTGTGCTTTTACCTATCCTGCCGCCATGACTGATTCATGCCCGGTGCCCGCGCGCCGGCAGCAAGGAAACGCCAAGTGCAAACTGTTGACCTGCTGGTAATCGGTGGCGGCATCAATGGCGCCGCCATCGCCCGCGATGCCGCCGGCCGCGGCCTGCAAGTGCTGCTGTGCGAAAAGGACGACCTGGCCGCGCACACCTCCTCTGCCAGCACCAAGCTGATCCACGGCGGCCTGCGCTACCTGGAACACTACGAGTTCGGCCTGGTGCGCAAGGCACTGCAGGAGCGCGAAGTGCTGCTGGACGCCGCGCCGCACATCATGTGGCCGCTGCGCTTCGTGATGCCGCACGACGCCGCGCAGCGCCCGGCCTGGCTGATCCGCTGCGGGCTGTTCCTGTACGACCACCTGGCGCGGCGCCGGCGTCTGCCCGCCAGCCACGGCATCCACCTCGAACGCCACCCGGCCGGCGCGCCGCTGCAGCCGCGCTACCAGCGCGGTTTCGAATACTCCGATGGCTGGGTGAACGATGCGCGGCTGGTGGTGCTGAACGCCATGGATGCCGCCGAACGCGGCGCCGACATCCGCACCCGCTCCGCCTGCGTGGCGGCACGCCGCAGTGGCGATGGCTGGATCTGCACGCTGCAGGATGCGCGCGGCCAACATGAAGTGGCCGCCCGCGCCGTGGTGAATGCCGCCGGCCCCTGGGTGCAGCAGCTGCTGGGCGGGGTGATCCACGCGCCGGCGCACAAGGCCATCCGCCTGGTGAAAGGCAGCCACATCATCGTGCGGCGGCTGTTCGACCACCCGTATGCCTACATCTTCCAGAACCCGGACCAGCGCATCATCTTCGCCATTCCCTACGAGCAGGACTTCACCCTGATCGGCACCACCGACGTGGATTTCCACGGCGACGCCAACCAGGTGGCGATAGACAGCGACGAAGTGGCCTACCTGTGCGCGATGAGCAACCGCTACTTCAGCCGGCAGATCGGCCCGGCCGATGTGGTGGCCAGCTACGCCGGCGTGCGGCCGCTGCTGGACGACGCGCACGGCAACGCCAGCGGCGTCACCCGCGACTACGCGCTGGAGTTGGACAGCAACGGCGCACCGCTGCTGTCGGTGTTCGGCGGCAAGATCACCACTTGCCGCAAGCTGGCGGAGCAGGTGCTGGACCGGATGGCACCGCTGCTGGGCTGCGCGCGGCCCGGCTGGACCGCCAGCACGCCCCTGCCGGGTGGCGACCTGCCAGGCGGCAGCTTCGACGCCTTTCTGGCCGGCCTGCAACAGCACAAGCCATGGCTGCCGCCAGCGTTGGCCGCACGGCTGGCACGCGCCTACGGCAGCCGGGTGGACAGCGTACTGGCCGGCGCCGACAGCCTGGCGGCACTGGGGAGCGAAATCCAGCCCGGGCTGTACGAGGCCGAGCTGCGTTACCTGGTAGACAAGGAATGGGCGCAAAGCGCGGAAGACATTCTGTGGCGGCGCAGCAAGCTGCGACTGCACCTGCCGGCCGGGGCGGATGGCGCAGTGGATGCCTGGCTGGCCGGCTACCGCCAGCCGTGATGGTCTAGCTGCAGGGCGCCGGCTGCAAGCCGTAAGGACGCACCAGCCGTGCCATCTCGCCACTGTGGCACAGCTGATGCAAGGCAGAAGCGAAGCGCGCTGCTTCGGGCTCCTCCAGCCGCAAACGCGACAGGCCGAAGGCGTACATCAGGTCACGCACCGGCGGCAACATGCGCAGGCCGGTGATGTGTTGATTCTCGATCAGCCAGCGCGCCGCTCCTTCGTTGACCAGCACCAGTCCGTCCGGGCCATAGCGGCCGGCGGCCAGCTTGCGCAACGCCACAAGGTTGTCGGTTTCCTGGCTGGCCTGATAGCTGTAACCGGCGCCCAGTTCCCGCAACGCGGACTCGGTGGCAGACGGGCCGTATACCCCCACGGCACGTCCGGCCAGGTCCGGCAGACCACGCCAGGGTTTTGACGAAACCGCCAGCTCGACAAACACGTAGCGGGCGCGGATCACCGGCGGGCTGATATGAAAATACTGGCGCCGCTCCGGCATATCCACCACCGTGAAAATGCCATCCACCCTGCCGGCCTCGGCCTGCTGCAACGCACGCCGCCACGGCTGTACCTCGATGCGGCAGCTACGCTCCAGCCGCCGGCACAGCGCACGCAGCACATCGGCCATCGGGCCGGCAGCCTGGCCGCCCTGCGCATAGCTATAAGGGGGAAACTCTTCGGTCACAAAGCTGTAGCCCGGGGTTGCGGCCAACGCCGGCATGGCCAGCAGGCACAGCCAGCCTGTCTTGAACATCATGGAACGCCCATTTGGCAACATCATGCCTGCATGGTAGCCGCCAACATGGCCGGCGCCCAGCAAACGTCATAAATCGTGAAGCAAAGCCGTAAGCCGCGCCTGCAGTACCGGCAGCACCTCGGCGGCAAACCACGGGTGCTGTGCCAGCCAGCGCTGGTTGCGCGGGCTGGGGTGCGGCAGCGCCAGCACACCGCGTGACAACGTGGCCTGCCAGTCGGCCACCGCAGCGCCTACCGTGGCGTACTGCGGCAGGTGCCAGCCCAGCGCGTACTGCCCCAACACCAGCGTCAGCTGCAACTGCGGCAGTTGCGCCAGCAGCGCGGCACGCCACTGCGGCGCACATTCCGGCCGCGGCGGCAAATCACCGGACTTGCCGCTGCCGGGGTAGCACAGCCCCATCGGCAGAATGGCGATACGTTCCGCATCGTAGAAACAGGCGCGATCCACACCCAGCCACTGCCGCAGCCGCTCGCCGCTGGCGTCGTCGAATGGCACGCCGCTGGCGTGCGCCTTGCGCCCCGGCGCCTGGCCGGCAATCAGGATGCGCGCCGACGGCGCCAGCTGCAGCAAGGGGCGCGGCCCCAGCGGCAGGCTGGCCGCGCACAGCCGACAGGCACGCACGTCGGCCAGCAAGCGCGCGCTGGCGTCCATCTTCAGCCCGCCACCACCAGCCGGGTACCGGCCTGCGCCAGCACTTCCTGCATCGGCATGCTGGGCAGCCGGTCGGTGAACAGCGCATCCACCTGCGTCAGGTGGCCCAGCTCCACCATGGCCGGACGGTCGAACTTGGAATGATCCGCCGCCAGCCACACCTGCCGCGATTGCTGCATGATGGCCTGGCTGGTCTGTACCTCGCGGTAGTCGAAATCGCGCAGCGTGCCGTCGGCCTCGATGCTGGAAATGCCGATGATGGCGTAGTCCACCTTGAACTGGCGGATGAACTGCACCGTAGCCTCGCCGGTAAGACCGCGATCGCGCTTGCGCAGGCTGCCGCCGGCCACCAGCACTTCGCAGTCCGGGTAGTCGCACATCAGGTTGGCAATGTGGAAATTGTTGGTGATCACCCGCAGGCCGCGATGCTGCGCCAGCGCCCGCGCCACCTCCTCGGTGGTGGTGCCCAGGTTGATGAACAGCGAGGCGTTGTCCGGAATCTCCGCCGCCAGCGCCTGCGCGATGCGGCGCTTTTCGTCCGCCATCAGCACCTGGCGTGCGTCGTAGGCCACGTTTTCCACGCTGGACAGCACGCTGGCGCCACCGTGATAGCGCTGCAGCAGGCGGTGCTCCGCCAGCAGGGTGATGTCGCGACGTATGGTCTGGGTGGTGACCTGGAACTGCGCGGCCAGCCGGTCCACCGACACGTAACCCTCGCGTTTTACCCAGGCGAGCAGGTCTTTCTGGCGTTGATTGAGGATCAGCATGCGGCGGGCATGAAAGGAATGGGGACCGGGCATTGTAACCGAGGCGCCAAGGTTGGCCGCAAGCGGCGCTCCCGGCGGCCAGTATTGCCAGCCGGCAGCGGCACTGCATAATGCCGGCATCGCCACCACGCGCCACCATCATGACTCTCCTGCCCCGCATCGTGTTCATCGTTCATGGCCGCCATAACCCGCATGGCCTGAGCGAGCAACAACTGGCGCCACTGGCCGGCAGCTTCGATATCGACGTACTGCTCACCACCTCGGCCGACAGCGCCACCCGCCTTGCGCGCGAAGCGGTACAGTCCGGCGCGCGCTGGGTGATTGCCGTCGGCGGCGACGGCACCGTGCATGAAGTGGTGAACGGGCTGATGCAGGCGCCGGACGAGCTGCGCCGCCAGGTGGTGCTGGGCGTGCTGCCCACCGGCACCGGCAACGATTTCGCCCGCAGCCTGCAAAGCGGCGACAGCCTGCCACGGCTGCTGGGCATGATTGCGGCCAACCGGCTGCGCCCGCTGGACCTGATCCGCGTCAGCCATGCCGACGGCCGCGTGAACTGGTGCAACAACATCGGCTCCATCGGCATCAGCAGCGACATCGTGCGCCGGGTGAAGCGCATGCCATCCCGGCTGCCGGCCAGCCTGGCGTTCTACAGCGCGGTGGGCGCGGCGCTGCTGGCGTGGCAGCCGCAAGCCATGCGGCTGACGCTGGATGGCGAGCAGATCGATGGCGCCTTCACCTGCGTATCCGCCGCCAACGGCCGCTACTTCGGCAGCGGCCTCGGCATCGCCCCGGAGGCGCGCTGCGACGACGGCCTGCTGGACGTGGTGCTGATCCGCAATGCCGGCAGCCTGGATTTTCTGCGCCTGCTACCGCAACTGCGCCAGGCGCGGCGGCTGGACGACCCTCGCATCCAATACCTGCGCGGCCGCTCGCTGACGGTGGCCGGCGTGGCCGCGGAATGCGCGCTGGAGCTGGACGGCGAGCTGTACGGCAGCACGCCGGTGCGCTTCGACATCGAACCGGCTGCGCTGAACTGCCTGGCGGGGTGGTAACACATGTAGGGCGGAAGCCCGCAGGGCGTTCCGCCGTTACTGCGCAAGCCCCCGTAGCCCGGATAAGCGCAGCGCATCCGGGGAACCCCATCCACAGGCCGCCACACCCCGGATGCGCCTGCGGCTTATCCGGGCTACCCGCTGGCGCTACACAACGTTGGCCGCATGCTTGGTAGCGGCTTGGCTGGCAAGACGATATCGACACACAAGCTTGGCCACCCCACAAAAAACCCCGTCAACTCAAGGCTATAGTGCGGTAAAATGCCCGGTTCGCCGCGCCGGGTGAGACCGATCCCGTGTGCGCACCTTTTCCACTCGACTGTTATTCGACGGAATCATGCCAAACCATACCCGTAAAGCCCTGGTTGTCCTTTCTGGCGGCCAGGACTCCACTACCTGCCTGTACTGGGCGCTGCGCGAATTCGGCGCGGCCAACGTCGAGGCCGTTACCTTTGATTACGGCCAGCGCCACCGCGTAGAGCTGGATGCCGCGCGCAAGGTGGCCGCCATGGCTGGCGTGCGCCAGACCGTGCTGCCCATCGACACCTTTGCCGCCATCGGCGGTAATGCGCTCACCGACGACGCCATCGCCCCGGAAGCCGGCGCCCGCGCCGACGACGACAGCGCGCTGCCCAACACCTTCGTGCCGGGCCGTAACCTGGTGTTCTTGAGCTTCGCCGCCGCCTTTGCCTATACCCGCGGCATCGAGCACGTGGTGACCGGCGTAGCGCAGACCGACTACTCCGGCTACCCGGATTGCCGCGAAAACACGCTGAAGGCACTGGAGCTGGCACTGCGCCTGGGCATGGACAGCCGTGTCACCCTGCACACGCCGCTGATGTTCATGAGCAAGGCCGAGACCGTGCACCTGGCGCAGCAGGTAGGCGCCATGGAGGCGCTGGCCTGGAGCCACACCTGTTACAACGGCGAAGTGCCGCCCTGCGGCCACTGCGCCTCCTGCGAGCTGCGCGCCAAGGGCTTCGACGAAGCCGGCGTGATCGATCCGCTGCTGCTGCGCAGCCAGGGAGCCTGAGCATGAACAGCCACAATCAGCTGGCCGCCGCCGGCTTCGAGGCCGCACGCACCCTGCCCGGCATCGGCGAGCATGGCCACAGCTTCCGCGTGCTGGCACGCGCCAATGCCGTGCCGGGCCAGCTCACCCTGGCCACCGAGCTGCAGCATGCTGCCGCCGCACTCGATTACTGCCATCTGAACCACAAACTGGAACACTGCGACGACCTGGCGCTGGCACAGCATCTGGCCGCGCAATGCAGCCTGCCGGTAGACCTGCACCTGGCCAGCGCGCCGGACCGCGGCGTGCTGCTGGACGAGGACGGCCGTGGCTATGTCTACCTGGACACCCGCTTCGAGGCTGCCCATCAGCTACCGCACGTGCCGCCGGGCCACAAATGTGGCCGCCTGCACGGCCACGGCTTTGGCGTGCGCATCGTCGCCGCTGCCGACAAGGCCAGCGTGAACGACATCCTGCTCAAGGCCTGGCCGCCGCTGTTCGCGCGGCTGAACCACCGCTACCTGAACGACATCCCCGGCCTGGAAAACCCCACCAGCGAGGTGATGGCGGCCTGGCTGTACCAGCAGCTGCAGCCGGCACTGGCCGGCCTGGCCTGGGTGGAGGTGCGCGAGACGCACACAGCCGGCAGCCAGTTCGACGGCCAGAACTTCCGCATCTGGAAGGAACAGCACTTTGAAAGCGCGGTGCCATTCAACGACGAAGGCATGTACACCGGCCACAGCTACCTGATCCGCCTGATGCTGCAAGGCAAGCTCGACCAGGTGATGGGCTGGGTGCTGGACTTCGGCGATGTGAAGGAACGCTTCAAGCCGATCTACCGCCAGCTGGACCACAACCCGCTGGACCAGCTCCCAGGTATCCAGGGCCACGACACCGCCAGCGTGGTGGAGTGGATTCACGGCCAGCTCAAGCCACGCGTGCCGGAACTGGCGCGCATCGACCTGATGAACACCCCGCAGCACGGGGTATCGCTGAGCTGGCATGGCGACATGCGCTGGCCGCTGCTGTTCGGCCGTTGAGGAGCGCACGCATGTACACGGTAAAGGAAATCTTCTACACCCTGCAGGGCGAAGGCCGCCAGGCCGGCCGTGCGGCGGTGTTCTGCCGCTTCAGCGGCTGCAATCTGTGGTCCGGCCGCGAGGAAGACCGCAGCAAGGCCATCTGCCAGTTCTGCGATACCGATTTTGTCGGCACCGGTGACGATGGCGGCAAGTTCCCCACCGCCAGCGAGTTGGCCGCACGCATCGCCGCCGAATGGCAGGGCGCCGGTGGCCAACCCTACGTGGTGTTCACCGGCGGCGAGCCGCTGCTGCAACTGGATACCGCGCTGGTGGACGCCATGCATGCGGTGGGCTTCGAAGTGGCGGTGGAAACCAATGGCAGCCTGCCAGCCCCGGCCAGCATCGACTGGATCTGTGTCAGCCCCAAGGCCGGCGCCGACTGGGTGCAGCGTAGCGGCAACGAGCTGAAGCTGGTCTACCCGCAGCCCACCCTGCTGCCGTCGGAACTGCCGGCGGACCTGGCCTTCGAGCACTACTACCTGCAGCCGATGGACAGCCCGCAGCAGCGCCAGAACACCCGCGAGGCGATTGCCTGGTGCATGGCGCACCCCGAGTGGCGGCTGTCGGTGCAGACCCACAAGGTGGTGAATATCCGCTGAGCAGGCGCTGCACGCGGGGCGCTGGCGGTCAAACACAAACCGCCGTTTGGATGCGGCAGCACCCGCTGGCGCAACGCATGGCATAATCGCCGGCAGTCTTCATTCAACCCTATCGATTCGCCACGCCATGAGCGCCAACCAGATTCTCGTCCTGCAGTCCCCCCAGCTCGACCCCACCAGCGTAACCGAGCTGTCCATCCTGGCTGGTGCGGCCAACGTTCCCGCCATTCAACACGGCGTCGCCCGCGTTAGCGGCTGCAACCCGGCGCGGCGCGAGGTGGTGCTGGAGCGCGCAGAGGCGCTGGGTGTGGATGCCAACTTTGTCGATGGCGAACGTCGCTTCTCCGATTTCGGCCTGCTGGTATCCGACATGGATTCCACGCTGATCACCATCGAATGCATCGACGAAATCGCCGACATGCAGGGCCTCAAGCCGCAGGTGGCCGCCATTACCGAGCGCTCGATGCGCGGCGAGCTGGATTTCACCCAGTCGCTGCGCGAACGCGTGGCGCTGCTGGCCGGCCTGCCGGAATCCGCGCTGCAGCGCGTGTACGATGAACGCCTGCAACTGATGCCTGGCGCCCGTGAACTGCTGGCCGCCTGCCGCGAGCATGGCGTCAGGTTCATGCTGGTTTCCGGCGGCTTCACCTACTTCACCGAACGCCTGAAAGCCGAGCTGAACCTCGACTACACTGCAGCCAACCAGCTGGAGGTAGTGGACGGCAAGCTTACCGGTCGCGTACTGGGCGATATCGTGGACGGCGAAGCCAAGCGCCGGCTGCTGATCGCCAAGCGCGATGAGCTGGGCCTGCGCCCGGATCAGGTGATCGCGGTGGGCGATGGCGCCAACGATCTCAGGATGCTGGCCGAAGCCGGCGTGGGCGTGGCCGCCCATGCCAAGCCGGTGGTGCGCGCCCAGGCGGCCTACCGGCTGAACGTCAGCGGCCTGGATGGTATCTGCAAACTGTTCCTGTAAGCGGCCAACGTGAACCTGCCCCAGCTCGATACCGCCAGCTTCGACGCCCAACTTCCCATCGCCCTGCATCAGTGCGATGCGCAGGAAACCGCGCGCGCGCTGCTGGAAACGCGGCTGGCGCTGGCCATTCTCGCCACCCCGGCCGACAGTGCCGACAACTCGCCGCAACTGCAGCGGCTGGAAGCCAAACTGGATCTGTCGCTGGAGCTGGCGCTGCGCGCCCACCCGCCGCAGGGCCTGCGGCTGTGCAACTGCCGCATCGGGTTGGAAAGCCTGGCCTGGCATCAGCAGGATGCTCTGCCGGCAGGCAGCCAGTGGCTGCTTAGCCTGCAGCCCGGCCTGGACTCCGCCCTGAGCCTGCACCTGCCGGTAGTCATCCGCAGCTGTCAGCCGCAGGATGCCGGCCATGTCCTGCTGGCCCAGTGGCCCGCGCTGGGCGAGGCTATGCAGCAGAACTGGGAACGCTGGGTATTTCGCGGCCATCGTCAGCAAGTAGGTAAACGCCGATGAATCCGGGTAGCGCGCCGCTGATCGAACAACGTGACAGCCGCCTGCGCTGGCTGGATAGCCTGCTCACCGCGCTGTTCCTGCTGCTGCTGTGGTGGCTGGTAGCCGAAGTGGTGCACGAACGCGCCAGCAGCCTGCAGCAGCGCCTGTCGCTACGCCAGCAGACCTGGCTGGCCCAGGCCACCCGCGCCGTGGACAGCCGGCTCTCCACCCTGCAGCGCGAGTTGCAGCTGTTCGGTCAGGGAGACAGCGGCCTGGCACGCCAGGCAGTCTCCCTGTACCCGCTGGAGAATGGCCAGCTGTGGATGCTGGAACACGAGCAGCTAAGCCAGCCGCTGGGCTCGCCGCAGGCGCTGAGCGCCACGGCGCGCGATACCATGCAGCAGCTGCTGTCGCAGCACCCGCCCGCCGGCAAGCTGCTGCTGTTGCCCGCCAGCACCAGCGACATGCCGGACCGCCTGCAGCTCAGCATGCTGGCCTGCCCCGACGAACAGCCGGATTGTGGCCGCCTGCTCAGCGGCTTTGTCTCGCTCAGCGCCCTGCTGGACGAGGAGCTGCTGATGCCACACCCGCACTTTGCGCTGCTGGATGCACAGGGCAATCAGCTGGCAGGGCGACATCCGGCCAGCGACGACAGCGTGCTGCTGCACACCCGCAGCGAAAGTCGTGACCTGAACAGCATCCCCGGCGCACTCTCGGTGCAATTCACCCCGCAACAGGACCTGCGCCCCTTCCTGCTGTTCACCCTGTTCCTGGTCGCCGCCGCCAGCCTGCTCAGCCTGCTGCTACTGTTGCTGATCGTGCGCGTCAACCGCAAGCTGGGCTATGCCATTCGTCATAGCCAGGAAGTCACCCAGGCCACCCATCTGCTCACCCTCACCAACAACAGCCTGCGCGAACGGCTGCAGAAGCTGGTGGATGAACAACGCGACCAGCAAACGCTGATCGATACCGTACAGGTGGGCGTGCTGATGCTGGATGCCGAGCAGCAAACCCTGCTCACCGCCAACGAAGCCGCGCTGCGCATGCTGGGCTACCAGCGCCAGGCACTGTTCCGCCACGATATCGAGCAGCTGTTCGCCGAGCCGCAGCACTATCGCCAGCTGCGGCAGCAGCTGAAAGAGCAGCAGCTGGTAAACGAGCGCGAAGTGGAATTGGTCACCCGCAGCGGTGAACGGCTGTGGAGCGTGCTGTCGATGCGCCCGCTGCTGTTCCGCGAACGACGCGCCATCGTGCTGAGCTTTGTCGACATCACCGAGCGCCTGTTGCACGCGCAACGGCTGGAGCAGGAAAAACAGACCACCGAGCGCACCCTGGTGCAGCTGCAGTCCACCCAGCACGAGCTGTACCAGCGCGCTACCCGCGACGATCTGACCGGCATCGCCAACCGCCGCCATTTCCTGAGCAACGCCGGCAAGGCACTGGAACTGGCGCGCCGCGACCAGCAGCCGTTCGCGGTGGCAGTACTGGACGTGGACCGTTTCAAATCCATCAACGACCACTACGGCCATGCGGTAGGCGATAGTGTGCTGCGCCAGAGTGCCAACACCATCATGAGCCTGCTGCCGGATGTCGCACTGTTCGGCCGCCTGGGCGGCGAGGAGTTCGCCATCGCCCTGCCCGGCTTCACCCTGCTGGAGGCGCATGCGCTGCTGGACAAGGTGCGCGACAGCCTGGCAGCACAGCCGCAGCAGGTGGACGAGCACCTGCTGCTGGTGACCTTCTCCGCCGGTGTGGCCGAACGCCAGCTATGCGGCGACCAGCTGTCCAACCTGCTGAAGGAAGCCGACCACGCCATGTACCGCGCCAAGCGCAGCGGCCGCAATCGGGTGGAAAGCGCGCGCGGCGACAATCCGTAGCCAGTTCGTAGCCCGGATAAGCCGAAGGCGCATCCGGGGACAGAATGGCAGCGGTAAAACAACAATGCCCGGCTTTGCCGGGCATTGTTGTTTCCGTAGGGCGGATGCCCCGTCGGGGCGATCCGCCATCAAGCCGCCAGCGCGCTCAGCAGCTTGCCGTGAATGCCGCCGAAGCCGCCATTGCTCATCACCAGCACCTGGTCGCCCTCGCGCGCCTCAGCCACGATGGCGGCCACCAGCGCGTCGATATCGTCGAAGCACTGCGCCTTGGCGCCCAGCGGTGCCAGCGCCTCGGCCACGCTCCAACCCAGGTTGGGCGCGCCGTAGCAGAACACCACGTCGCCATCGGCCAGCGATTCGGGCAGCGCCGCCTTCATGGTGCCCAGCTTCATGGTGTTGGAGCGCGGCTCCAGCACCGCCAGGATGCGCTGCTTGCGGCCAACCTTGTGGCGCAGGCCGGCTATGGTGGTGGTGATGGCAGTGGGATGGTGGGCAAAGTCGTCGTACACGGTGACGCCGCGCACACTGCCCTTCACTTCCATGCGCCGCTTCACGCTCTTGAAGCGCGACAGCGCATCGATGGCCACCGCCGGCGTGATGCCGACATGGCGCGCGGCGGCAATGGCCGCCACGGCGTTGAGGCGGTTATGCTCGCCCGGCACGTCCCACACCACGCGGCCAAGCCGCTCGCCATGCAGCAGCACATCAAAGCTGCCATCGGCATCCGCCGCGCCGGCCTGCCAGCCGGCATCGCTGCCGAACTGTTCTACCGGCGTCCAGCAGCCACGCTCCAGTACGCGCTGCAGGCTGGCCTCGCGGCCGTTGCTCACTACCAGACCATTGCCCGGCACGGTGCGCACCAGGTGGTGGAACTGGGTTTCAATGGCCGCCAGGTCGGCGAAGATATCGGCGTGGTCGAACTCCAGGTTGTTCAGCACCGCGGTGCGCGGGTGGTAGTGCACGAACTTGCTGCGCTTGTCGAAGAAGGCTGTGTCGTACTCGTCGGCCTCGATCACGAAGAACGGGCTCACGCTGGCCGCATCCTGGCGCGGCGCGCCCGGCAGGCGCGCGGAGATGCCGAAGTTTTCCGGAATACCGCCGATCAGGAAGCCCGGTTCCAGGCCGGCATCCTGCAGGATCCACGCCAGCATCGAGCTGGTGGTGGTCTTGCCGTGAGTGCCGGCCACCGCCAGCACCCATTTGTCGTGCAGCACATTCTCGGCCAGCCACTGCGGGCCGGAGATATACGGCAGGCCGCGATTCATGATCTCTTCCATCAGCGGCTTGCCGCGCGTCACCACGTTGCCGATCACGAACACATCGGCACCGATATCCGCCTGCTCGGCACCGAAGCCCTGCATCAGCTCGATGCCCATGGCTTCCAGCTGGGTGCTCATCGGCGGGTAGACGTTGGCGTCGCAGCCAGTGACCTTGTGGCCAGCAGCCTTTGCGATGGCGGCGATACCGCCCATGAAGGTGCCGCAGATACCGAGAATGTGGATATGCATGATGGTAGAGCGCGAGAAATTCGGGAAAGCGGCAAGGATACCGCAAAGCGGCACAGTTGGCCGCATGCGGCCATGCTCTCGGGTAGGGCGGATGCCCCGGCAGGGGCGATCCGCCATCGTCCCATCACGGCGGAAGCCCGGTAATACCGGGCTTCCGCCCTACCGCTGGCTCAGAAAAACATCCACCCCAGCAGCAGGAACAGCGGCAGCAGGATGCTGCTCGACCACAGCAGGTAGCCAAAGAAGCTGGGCATGGCGATACCGCGTTGCTCGGCAATGGCCTTTACCATGAAGTTGGGTGCATTGCCGATATAGCTCAGCGCCCCCATGAACACCGCCCCCATGGAAATGGCCAGCAGCGTACCGGCCTGCGGCCCCATCAGCTGTGCCGCGTCGCCAGAGGCCAGGTTGAAGAACACCAGATAGGTGGGCGCATTGTCCAGGAACGCCGACAACAGGCCGGTCATCCAGAAATACATGCCGTTGACCGGCGTGCCATCGCTGCCGGTTACCAGCCGTACCAGCGATGCCAGCTGGCCTTGCTGGCCGGCCTGCAGGATGGCGATCACCGGTGCGATGGTAATGAAGATACCGGCAAACAGCTTGCCCACTTCCAGCATCGGCGCCCAATTGAACTCGTTACCGGCACGCACCTGCGCCGGGGTGATGCGCAAGGACACGGCGGCAATCAGCAGCAGCAGGCCATCACGTACCAGATTCTGCAATGCCACCGGTGTGCCCAGTACATCGAAACTGATGCCCGGCTGCCAGAAGCCGGACAGCAGCACCGCGCCGATGATGGCCAGCAGCAGCGGCACATTGCGCAAGCCATACAGCTTCACTGCCGAATCCGGGGTACGGTCGCGCGGCAGCACGCCCTCCTTGCGGAAGTAATGGCTGTCCAGCGCGTAGAACAGTGCCAGCAACACCGACACCAGCAGCAGCACCGGCAGCGCCATTGCCTTGAGCGTCCAGAAGAAATCCACGCCTTTCAGGAAGCCGAGGAATAGCGGCGGATCGCCCAGCGGCGTCAGACCGCCGCCGATATTGGCCACCAGAAAGATGAAGAACACCACCACGTGCACATTGTGGCGGCGATTGTCATTGGCCTTGAGCAGCGGGCGGATCAGCAGCATGGCCGCGCCGGTGGTACCCATGACGGACGCCAGCAGTGTACCCAGTGCCAGCAGCCCGGTGTTCAGCGCCGGCGAACCATGCAGATTGCCCCATACCAGGATGCCGCCAGACACGGTATACAGCGCGAACAGCAGCACCACGAAGGGGATGAACTCGGCCAGCAGCGCATGCACCACCAGCGCGGCGGAGGTACCGGCGCCAAAGCTGACGGCGAACGGCAGCAGGAACAGTGCCGTCCAGCCGGCGGTGATCTTGCCGAAATGGTGATGCCACACACCCGGGGCAAAGATCGGGAACAGCGCGATGGATAGCAGGATGCCGGCAAACGGCAAACCCCAGGCCAGGCTGAGGCTGGCGCCATCCAGTGTGGCAGCCTGGGCCAGCGCTGGCACGGCCAGCAGGACAAAAGCGGGAAGCAGTCGGTTCATGGATTCTCCTTGTAAGCACGGCAAGCCGTGCCGCCGGCAAGGCAGCGGGCAAGATTATCCGAGCCCCGCCACGGCCAGAAATTCCCCTGCCACCAAGAAATACCGCCCGGCGTGCGAGAATGCGCTCACCGCCGGCAGCGGGCAAGCCAGACATTCTGGAGAAACAAAACAAAAAAGCCACCTTGCGGTGGCTTTTTTGCTTGATTCTGGCGTCCCCACGGGGATTCGAACCCCGGTTATCGCCGTGAAAGGGCGGTGTCCTAGGCCTCTAGACGATGGGGACTGGGTGGCGCACCCGGAGCGATTCGAACGCCCGACCCTTTGGTTCGTAGCCAAATACTCTATCCAACTGAGCTACGGGTGCGCGGTTCTGGCGGAGAAAGAGGGATTCGAACCCTCGATACAGGTTTAAGCCCGTATGCTTCCTTAGCAGGGAAGTGCCTTCGACCTCTCGGCCATTTCTCCGTCAAGAGAACGCCATATTAATTAACATAGCGCCCTCTGTCAAGCCTTGCTTGCAGAATTTATGCCTGCGCCTGGTCCAGGCCAAAGGCCTTGTGCAGTACGCGTACTGCCAGTTCCAGGTACTTCTCGTCGATCAGCACCGATACCTTGATCTCGGAAGTGGAGATCATCTGGATATTGATGCCTTCTTCGGCCAGGGTGCGGAACATGGTGGAAGCGATGCCGCAGTGCGAACGCATGCCCACGCCAACGATGGATACCTTGGCAACCTTGTCATCGGCATCGATCTTGCCGGCGCCGATATGGGTCTGCACGTCGCGCAGGATCGCCAGGGTGCGCTGGAACTCGCCGCGCGGCACGGTGAAGGAGAAGTCGGTGGTGCCGTTCTCACCCACGTTCTGGATGATCATGTCCACTTCGATATTGGCATCGGCGATCGGGCCCAGGATCTGGTAGGCGATGCCCGGCTTGTCCGGCACGCCCTTCACATTGATGCGAGCTTCGTTACGATCAAACGCGATACCGGCAACAACGGCCTTTTCCATATTCTCATCTTCCTCAAACGTAATCAGTGTGCCTTCGCCCTCGTCTTCGAAACTGGAGAGCACGCGCAGGCGTACCTTGTATTTGCCGGCGAACTCCACCGAGCGGATCTGCAGCACCTTGGAGCCCAGGCTGGCCATCTCGATCATCTCTTCGAAAGTGATGGTCTTCAGGCGGCGGGCTTCCGGCACCACGCGCGGGTCGGTGGTGTAGACGCCGTCAACGTCGGTGTAGATCTGGCATTCGTCGGCACCCAGCGCGGCGGCCATGGCCACGGCGGAGGTATCGGAGCCGCCACGGCCCAGAGTGGTGATGCTGCCGTCTTCATCGATACCCTGGAAACCGGCTACCACTACCACGCGGCCTTCGCCCAGGTCGGCGCGCATGGCAGCGTCGTCGATGGACTGGATACGGGCCTTGGTATGGGAGTTGTCGGTGGTGACACGCACCTGCCAGCCACAGTAGCTCTTGGCCGGCACGCCGATTTCCTTCAACGCCATGGCCAGCAGGCCGATGGTGACTTGTTCGCCGGTGGACATGATCACGTCCAGCTCGCGCGGGTCCGGGTATTCCTGGATTTCCTTGGCCAGGGCAATCAGGCGGTTGGTCTCGCCGCTCATCGCGGACACGACAACCACCACTTGATGTCCCTGGGCTTTCCATTTGGCGACACGGCGGGCCACGTTCTTGATGCGCTCCGGGGAGCCCATCGAGGTACCGCCGTACTTTTGTACGATAAGTGCCATGTTTGTTTTCTTCAGATCGGGTTTGGATGTCGGACAACGATTCTGGCCCGAGACCGCCCCGGCTGGCAAGGCGTTCGCGCCCGATTTTTATAGCGGTTATTGCTATGCACCACGCGCAAATGGCACATGGCCGGCCGGATACAGCCGCATGGCAAATTTCGCCGGCAACTGTATGCATGCCGTCATCACGGCATGGCAAACAGCGGCGGCTCGCGCATGGCTTCGGCCTGGCCCTGCAGCTCGGCAATGCGTGCCAGCCAGTAGTGCTCGCTGCCAAACCACGGAAACGCCGCCGGAAAGGCCGGATCTTCCCAGCGTGCGGCCAACCAGGCGCTGTAGTGCAGCAGCCGCAGCGTGCGCAGGGGCTCGATCAGGCGCAGCTCGCGGTAGTCGAACTCGGCAAAATCCTCGTAACCGGCCAGTAGTTCGGCCAGCTGCGCCGCCTGCAGCTGGCGCTCGCCGGACAGCAGCATCCACAGGTCCTGTACCGCTGGCGCCATGCGGCTGTCGTCCAGATCGACAAAATGCGGTCCGTCCGGCGTCCACATCACGTTACCGGCATGGCAATCGCCGTGGCTGCGCAGCCAGCGCAGGTCAGGCAGCGTGGCGAAGGCAGCGTCCACCTGCTGCAGCACTTCGCGCGCCACGGCCTCCAGCCTGGGAGCCAGGTGCGCCGGCAGTTGCGGGCAGGCCAGGATGCGCGCCAGCGCCTGGTAACCGAAACTTTGGCTGTCCAGGGTTGGCCGCAGGCTGAAATCATCCGCTGCCCCCACCAGGTGGATGCGACCAAGAAAGCGCCCCAGCCACTGCAGTACCTGCGGGTCTTCCAGCTCCGGCGCGCGGCCGCCGCGGCGCGGAAACAGCGCGAAGCGATAGCCCTGCCAGTGCAGCAAGGTTTCACCATCGAAGGCCAGCGGCGCCACCACCGGAATCTCCGCTGCCAGCAGCTCGGCGGCGAAACGATGCTCTTCCAGGATCTGTGCATCGCTCCAGCGCTGCGGGCGATAGAACTTGGCTACCAGCGGCGCGCCATCGTCCATACCCACCTGGTAGACACGGTTTTCGTAGCTGTTCAGCGCCAACAGATGGCCATCGCAGCGCAGGCCCAGGCTTTCCACCGCATCCAGGATCAGGTCCGGCGTCAGCGCGGCATAGGGATGTAAGGTATTCATGCCGGCATTATGCGCTGCGACCAGGCTTTGCGCATGCCGGTGGCTCGCTTACCATCCAGTCATGAGCACATCTTTTAGCTACTTTGAAGCCGAAGACCGCATCCTGGTGGTGATCAGACCCGGCGAGCACAAATTATGGCTGACCCGGCGCCTGGCGCAGGCCATCGTGCATGACATTGCCGGCATCTTTGCCTCGCAGGTACCGGGCGAAGGGGTGCCGGGTACCGGCAGCCAGGAAGAGCGCATTGCGCTGGAACACCAGATGGCGATGGATGGCGAGGATCTGCCGGACAGCGCTGGCGGCAGCCCGCTGCAGTACAGCAGCAAGGCGCCGGCACGCGCCAGCGATAGCGGCATCCGGCTGTGTACCGGGCTGGATGCCAAGGCCGGCAAGGATTACGCCAGCATCGGCTTCGTGATCGGCGATAGCACGCTCAATCTCAAGCTCAGCCGGGCCAGCTTTCACCGCCTGCTGCGAGGCATCGCCATGTGCGGCCACCAGGCTGGCTGGGAATTGCAGGGGGTGCCGCCCTGGTTGAGCCAGAGTCTGCTGGGCACGCTGCTGGACAAACTGCCACCGCTGGACGACGACGAGGACAATGATTCGGAATAAGCCGAGTCAATATTCATGCCGCCTTAAGTTTCCGCCACTAGAATGCCACCAAGCCATTTTTCCCTTCGATGCCATGAGCCTGATCCCCACTCTGCCAGATCACGAACATACTGATGCCCGTGAACATATTGCCGCCCGCCGTAGTTTGTGGGTGAGCGTTGCACTCAACCTGCTGCTGACCGTGGTACAGGCAGTGGTGGGCCTGTTTGCCGGCTCGCAGGCACTGGTGGCCGATGCCATGCACTCGCTGTCCGACCTGCTGGCGGATTTCGTGGCCATGCTGGCCGGCCATCACAGCCGCAAGGAAGCCGACGACGACCACCACTACGGTCACCATCGTTACGAAACCGCCGCCTCGCTGATTCTGGGCGTGCTGCTGCTCGCCGCCGGTGCCGGCATGCTATGGACCGCGGCGAGCAAGTTTGCCGGCAACACGCCAATGACTAGCGTGCACCCTATCGCCCTGGTAGTGGCGGTAATCACCCTGCTCAGCAAGGAAGCGCTGTTCCGTTACATGCTGGCCATTGCCGAGAAAGTGCGCTCCAGCATGCTGGTGGCCAACGCCTGGCACGCCCGTGCCGACGCCGCCTCCTCGCTGGTGGTGGCGCTGGGTATCGGTGGCAACCTGCTGGGCTACCCGTGGCTGGACCCGGTGGCGGCACTGCTGGTGGGCTTCATGATCGGCAAGACCGGCTGGGGCTTTGCCTGGGAAGCCCTGGGCGACCTGATGGACCGCTCCGCCGATGAAGACAGCGTCAGCGGCATCCGCCAGCTAGTACTGGAAACGCCGGGCGTGCTGGGGCTGCATGATCTGCGCACCCGCCGCATGGGCGACATGATTCTGGTGGACGTGCATCTGGAACTGGATGCCGAGCTGACCGTGCGCCAGGGCCACGATATTGCGGTGGAGGCCCGCCAGCGGGTAATGGCAGCCTATCCGGTGCTGGATGTGATGACACACGTCGACCCGGTGTAAAACGCCGCTTACTACCAACACCACAGCCGGGGCCAGCCCGGCTTTTTCACGCCTGTCGCCATCGCTGCCGGCATAAACAAGGGTAAGTCCGCATTGGCAGTCCCGCCGCCAGCGGCTTTAATCCACAGCATGGCCCCAGCCCGCCACGGGCAAGCATCGGAGACTCCCAATCGCCATGAAAGTCGCGCTGTTCATTCCCTGTTTCGTCAACGAGCTGTACCCGCATGTCGCCATGGCCACCGCCGAGCTGCTGGAGGGCTACGGCATCGAGGTCGACTATCCGCTGGCGCAGACCTGCTGCGGCCAACCCCTGAGCAACAACGGCGACAGCCGCGGCGCCTGCGAGGCCGCCAGCCGCTTTACCGAGCTGTTCAAGCACTACGACTACGTGGTGTCGCCCTCCGGCAGCTGCACCTCCTACGTCAAGCACCACTACAGCTGGTACATCGCCGACAACGCCGCCTACCGCGCGCTGCAGCCGCGGGTGTACGAGATCATCGAATTCCTGCAGGACATCCTCAAGGTGGAACAGCTGCCCAAGCCGGTGTACTTCCCGCATGCGGTGTCCATCCACCAGAGCTGCCATGGCCTGCGCGAGCTGCAGCACGCCGCCCCGTCCGAGCTGATGATTCCCTACCACTCGCGACTGGAGCGCATCCTGCAGCTGGTGGACGGCGTGGAAGTACTCCTGCCGGAGCGCCGCGACGAATGCTGTGGCTTTGGCGGCACCTTCAGCGTGGATGAGCCGGAAGTATCGGTGGCGATGGGCGAAGACCGTGTGGCACAGCACGAAGCCACCGGCGCCGAGTTCATCGTTGGCGCCGACCCGTCCTGCCTGATGCACATGGGCGGCATCATCCGCAACAAGTGCCGACCCATCCGCCCGCTGCACATCGTGGAAATCCTCACCGGGCGCGGAGGTGCGGCATGAAGGACGACAACATCAAGCACCCGGATGCCGCCGCCGAATTCCTGGCCGACCGCGAGCGCGCGCGCTGGCACGACAGCGCCATCTGGTGGGTACGGCAGAAACGCGACGCCCAGGCGCAGCAGCTGCCGGAGTGGGAACAGCTGCGCGCGCTGGCGCAGCAGATCAAGGCGCACACCTTGTCGCGGCTGGACGACTACCTCGCCGAATTCCAGGCCAATGCCGAGCGCAATGGCGTGACCGTGCACTGGGCCGCCGATGCTGCCGAGCACAACCGCATCGTGCACGCCATCCTGGCTGCGGCCAACGTTAAAAAGCTGGTGAAGTCCAAATCCATGCTCACCGAGGAATGCGGGCTCAACCCCTACCTGGAGCAACATGGCATTGAGGTGATCGACACCGATCTTGGCGAGCGCATCGTGCAGCTGCGCCACGAAGCGCCCAGCCACATCGTGATGCCGGCCATCCACCTGAAAAAGGAACAGATTTCCGAGCTATTCCACCGCGAGCTGGGCACCGAGGCCGGCAACAACGATCCGACCTACCTCACTCACGCCGCACGCGCCAACCTGCGCGAACATTTCCTTACCGCCGATGCCGGCCTGACCGGGGTGAACTTCGCCATTGCCGAAACCGGTGGCGTGGTGGTGTGCACCAACGAAGGTAATGCCGACCTCGGCACCGCGCTGCCACCCATTCACATCGCCAGCATGGGGCTGGAGAAGATCATCCCCAAGCTGGAACACCTGGGCGTGTTCACCCGCCTACTGGCGCGCTCCGCCATTGGCTCGCCGGTCACCACCTACACCTCGCACTTCCACCGTGCGCGCCCCGGCGGGCAGATGCACATCGTGATTGTGGACAACGGCCGCAGCGACATCCTCGGCAACGACGACTTCTACCAGAGCCTGCGCTGCATCCGCTGCGGCGCCTGCATGAACACCTGCCCGGTGTATCGCCGCTCCTCCGGCCACAGCTACAGCTACATCATCCCCGGCCCGATCGGCTCCACCCTGGGCCCCAGCCGCGACATCAAAAAACACGGCAGCATGGCCTTCGCCTGTACCACTTGTGGCTCATGCAGCAATGTCTGCCCGGTGAAGATCAACCTGCACGAGCAGCTGATCCTGCAGCGCAAGCGCGCCTTCGATGCCGGCACGCTGAAGCCGGCCAAGAAGATGGGACTGCTGGCGATGCGCTTCCTCACGCAGCACCCTACGCTGATGGATGCCGGCGGCAAACTGATGCGCAAGGTGGTGCCCATCGTGCCGCAGGCACTGACTGCCGGCAGCGCCTGGAGTCGCGCCGGGCGCGAGCTGCCGGAGATGCCGGCACAGAGCTTCAAGGACATGTGGCGCGCGCGCCAGGAGAAAAAAGCATGAGCAGCCGCGAACAGATACTGGCCAAGCTGAAGCAGAACCGCCCGCAAGGCCCCGCCCTGCCCGACATCCACGCCGTACCCTTCATCCGCTACGACGACAAGCTGGCAGCCTTTGCCGGGCTGATCCGCAACCTGGGCGGCGAAGCCATTACCCTGGCCGACGGCCAGAGCGTGCTGGATGCGGTGCGGCAACGTTGGCCGCAACACGGCCGCCTGATCGATCTCACTGCGGAAGGCACTGAACAGGCGGCCAACCCGCACGATTGGCAGGACGTAGACATCGCCATCGTGCCGGGCCAGCTGGCGGTGGCGGAAAACGCCGCGGTGTGGGTAAGCCACGCCGGCAACGACTGGCGCTCGATCTACTTCCTCACCCAGAAGCTAGTTTTGGTGGTGCCGCGCGATGCCATCGTCGACACCATGCTCGACGCCTACAGCCGCATCCGTATCGACGAGCACGGCTTCGGCGCCTTCATCAGCGGCAGCTCGCGCACCGCCGACATCGAGCAAAGCCTGGTGATGGGTGCGCATGGCGCCATGGCGGCCTTGGTGATCTTTGTCTGAAATACTGCGTTGTTGCTTCGCTTCACGGCCCCGCTGGGGCCGTTTTTTTTTGGCGCAATGTTGCACGTAGCCCGGATAAGCCAAAGGCGCATCCGGGGAAACGACACTGTCGGCTGCTTCCCGGATGCGCTGCGCTTATCCGGGCTACGACGCCGTTTTGTGTGCGGCCAACGTTGGCCGCAAACGTGAGAAAGGCCACGACAACAGTCGTGGCCTTGCGAGTGATACCGGTGGACAGTGCTTAGCTGCGCTCCACCTTGTAACGCGGCGGCAGCAGCAGTGCCGGCACCTCGCGCTGGCGCTGCGGCAGTATGCGTCCGCCAACACCCAGCTTTTTCACCACTTTGCGGCCTTCGCCGTCGTCGCGTTCACGCGGGCGCTCGGTCGGCTGCAGCAGGCTGCGGCCACTATCGCGCTCACGCGGCTCGCGGCGTTCGCGGCTGTCGCGTGCTTCGCGCGGCTCACGGCGTTCACGATGATCTTCGCGCTCGCCACGTTCCGCACGTTCTCGACGCGGTGCGGCCTCGCCATTCCCCTCTTCGCGGCGGCCACTGTAACCCTGCACCGTCTGCGGCGGCAGCGTCTGCCTGGTCAGCTTTTCGATGGCCTCGTGCTGCTTGGTCTCGTCCGGCGACATCAGCGAGATGGCCACGCCGGAGGCGCCGGCACGGCCGGTACGGCCGATACGGTGCACGTAGTCTTCCGGCGAATTCGGCATTTCGTAGTTCACCACGAACGGCAGCTCGGAAATATCCAGACCACGTGCCGCCACGTCGGTGGCCACCAGCACTTTCACTTCGCCAGCCTTGAAGCGGGTCAGCGTTTCCAGGCGGGCGCTCTGCGCCTTGTCGCCGTGAATGGCTTCGGCGGCATGGCCGTCGCGCTTCAGGTCACGCGACAGCTGGTCGGCGGAAATCTTGGTACGGCAGAACACGATCACCTGGCTCATATCGCGTTCGCGGATCAGGTGCGACAGCAACGCGCGTTTGCGGTAGCCATCCACTGCGTACACCAGCTGCTCTACCTGGGCGTTGGTGGAGTTCTGGCGCGCCACTTCCACCGTTTGCGGGTCGCGCATGAAGTCTGCGGCCAGCTTCTTGATTTCCGGCGCGAAAGTAGCCGAGAACAGCAGTGTCTGACGCTCCTTGGGCAGCATCGACATGATCTTGCGAATGTCCTGGATAAAGCCCATGTCCAGCATGCGGTCGGCTTCGTCCAGCACCAGCACGTCAACCTTGTTGAGCTGGATGGTCTTTTGCTGCACGTGGTCCAGCAGACGGCCCGGCGTGGCGATCACGATCTCGATACCGCGGCGCAGCTCGGCTACCTGCGGGTCCATGTTCACACCGCCAAAAATGGTAGTACTGCGCAGCGGCAGGTGCTTGGTGTAGGCCTTGGCGTTGACGCCGATCTGGTCGGCCAGCTCGCGGGTGGGCGACAGAATCAGCGCGCGTACCGGATGCATAGCCGGCGATACGCTGGGATTGGCGAATTTCTTCAGGCGTTCCAGGATGGGCAGCAGGAAAGCGGCGGTCTTGCCGGTACCGGTTTGCGCCGCGGCCAACAGGTCACGGCCGGACAGTACCAGCGGAATGGCCTTGGCCTGGATGGGGGTGGCTTCCGAGTAGCCCATCTCGTCGATGGCGCGCAGGATTTCAGGTGCCAGGCCTAGCTCGGCAAACGACATGTCAGCAACTCCAATCGGCCTGCCGCGGCATTTTCGCGGCGGCAAACCTGCAAATCATTAAAATGCGAAGCGCCGCCTGGCTTACGCGGCGGCGCACAGTCTCGGGCCAGCTCAGCTGAACAGGCTGACCACACTCAGCAACAGGATCACGAACAACCACAGCAGCACGGTACGCCACACCAGCCCCACCGCGCTCTTCAGGTAGTTGGGGTCGGCTTCGTCGCCAACACCCAGCTCCGGGCGGAAATTGATGGTGTAGTTCTGGCGAACCGGGTCGCCCAGCTTCACCCCCAGCGCACCGGCGGCGGATGCCAGCAGGATGCCGGTAGCGTAGTTGCCCCAGGTGCGGGCCTGCGAGCGCCAGCAGTACACCGCGTCCTCGAAGTCGCCCATGATGGCGAAGCTGATGGCGCTCAGGCGTACCGGAATCCAGTCCAGCCATTCGCCGGCACGACCGGCAAAACGGCCGAACAGGTCATCGCTACCGCGCTGGCCCCACTTTTGCGCCAGCAGCTGCGAGAAGCGGTACAGCACCGCACCGGACGGGCCGGGCAGCACCACGAACCAGAACATGGTGCCGAACACATGGCGATAGCTATCCACCACGCCCTGCTCGATAGCCAGGCGCGACACCTCGCCCACCGATAGCTCGCTGGTGGGCTGGTTGATCCAGCTGGATAAGGCCTGGCGTGCCTCGAAATCGCGGCCCTCGTTTAGCGCCAGCGAAATCTCGGAAAAATAGCCGGAGAAATGACGAAAGCCCATGGTGAGGTACAGCAGCAGAACGTTCCAGGCAAAAGCCAGTACCGGGCTGATGGCGTTCAGCAGGTAATAGCCGCCCAGCGCCAGCGCCAGTGCCGGCAGCATGGCTGCCAGCCAGGCCATGACACCATGGCGGTTGTAGCCCGCATTCAGGCTACGTTCCAGGTGGTTGGCGTAACGGATGAACAGCAGCCAGACGCGGTTACGGTTACCCAGCGGGCGCAGTTGTTCGAGTGCCAGTGCGGCGATCAGCGAAATCAGGGTCATGGATACGCGGATGGTTGTTGGTTTCCCGCGGTGGAAGATACCACAAAACCGCAGGAAGGACGGGGCTAGGCGGAACCCAGACGGCGTGAGCCGCTCAGTGTGCCGGACAGATTGCCGTGACGGCCGTAGCCAGTGATGGCCTGGCTGGAGGCGCGCAATGAATCCAGCACCTCGCTGGCGAACTGCATGCGCTCCTGGGCCAGGGTAGCGTTGACTTCGTTAAGCGTCTTCAGACGGATAATGGCCTTTTCCATGCCCTGCCATTGCTGGCGCAACTCGGCAGGCGCCTGTAGCAGCCACGCCTGCCAGTGCAGCGAATCCGCCAGCCCGGCCTCGGTCTGCAAGGCCAGACGCTTTTCGCGCGCGGCGGTCAGTTCTTCCAACTGGCGCAGCTTGGTATGCGCCATTTCCTCCAGCTGGAAGGCATCAAAACGCAGAATGGCCCGCTGCTCTTCCTCCAGCGTATGCTGCAGGGCATCCAGCGCGGCCATTTCAGACTGGCACAGGGCCAGCAGGGCGGAAACATCCATGATCTAGTGCCGGGTCATCCCGCCAGCAATTCCTTGGCGGAGGCAATCAGGCCATCGGCAATCGCTTCCGGGTGCACGGTGAACTGGCCGGAGGCGATGGCGGACTTGATGGCAGCCACCTTGTCGGCATCGAAGCCAGGCGCGCTGGCCGCGGCCTGCTCCATGCCCTGCAGGCGGCTTGCAAACGGATTAATCGCAACGCTCTCGCCATTGCTGCCGGCAGCGGGCTTTTCCGGCTTGCTGCTGGTGCGGCTGGGAACGGTAAAGTTGGTTGCAACCTTGCCTGAGTTGTCGATTTTCATGATTCACCTGCCAGAATCTTTTAACGGTTATTCCTATTATCGCCTGAAAAAACTGAAACTTGATGGCTTTTTTTACTGCAGTTGTATCGAGACAGCACCATCGGCCTCTACCAGGGCGGAAACCACCTTGCCATTGGCTACGCGTATGTTGACCCGCTCGCCGGCGCCAGCATTGCCCAGCGCCACGCCATCACTGCTTACAGTGAAACCATCGCCTCGCACCAGCACGCGCACCGGCTGATTCATCCTCACCAGGTAGGGGCTGCGCAGTTGGTTGCTGGTCAGCATCACCCCGGCCGGCATGGTACTGCGCACCATCTGACCGATCACCAGACGCTCGTCAGTCAGCCCCTGGCGTAGCTGCGCCCGGTTGCTGATGCCGGCAAAGCGGATGTCACCCGCCTGCAGCACCTCGCCGGCACGAATCAGCCGGGTAGTCACCAGCACCTGCTGCAACTCGGTGGCATCCAGCGGCAGGCTCAGGCTCCAGCCCAGCGTCGGACAACTGAGCAGCACATTACGCTGTGGACGGGCATCGCCCGCCGGCCAGGCCGCCTGCAGCGGCTGTTCACAGCGCTGCATCTGCGGCATGCGGGCAGGCAGCCGCAGCTGATAGGCAAAACCGTCCTTGCCCTGCTGTGCCTGCAGAAAGCGGTTGGCCGCCTGCTCCAGCTGGCGGGTGTCCTGCACTGCCGCCAGGGCCGAAGGCAGCAGGCAGCAGCACAGCAGGAATAGGAAAAATTGCTTCATGTCCGCATTCTACCCCGTGCGGTGCCAGCAGGGCAGGACGGGATCGGAATGTAAAAAAACCCATGGCCAGCAATGCCGGCCATGGGTTTGCCAGGGTGGCTGTGCGATCAGCCCAGCGCCTGGCGGATGTACGCCTTCACTTTTTCGGCATCGGCGTCGAATACCGTCACGCGTTGCGGCAGGTCTTCCAGACCTTCGAAGCCGGCCGGGCGCGGTGCTTCGCGCTGCAGGGCTTCGCGGATGGTGTCGGCAAACTTGGCCGGCAGCGCGGTCTCCAGGCAGACGATGGTTTCGCCCGGCTGGCGCACTTCGCGTGCCACCTTGATGCCGTCTGCGGTGTGGGTATCCACCACCACGCCATCCTCGGCATCCACCGCGCGGATGGTGGCGAGACGATCGGCGTGGCTGCTGCTGCCGGACACGAAGCCGAACTGCTCGCGCACCTGCGCCAGCAGTTCGGCCAGGTCAAAGCCCTTGCCGCCATCCACCTCGGCCCACAGTGTCTTCACCTTGCCGCCGTCGCGGCCAACCAGATCGAATACGAAGCGCTCGAAGTTGGAGGCCTTGGAGATGTCCATCGACGGGCTGGAGGTAACGTAGGTATTGGCGGTGCCACGCGGCGCGTAACGGCCGGTCTTGAAAAACTCGTCCAGCACGTCGTTCTCGTTGGTGGCCACGATCAGGCGCTCGATCGGCAGCCCCATCTGGCGGGCAATGTGGCCGGCGCAGACGTTGCCGAAATTGCCGGACGGCACGCAGAAGCTGACTTTTTCGTCGTTGCTGCTGGTGGCGTTGAAGTAGCCCTTGAAGTAGTACACCACCTGCGCCACTACCCGCGCCCAGTTGATGGAGTTGACGGTGCCCACCTTGTACTGCGCCTTGAAGGCGTGATCGTTCTGCACCGCCTTCACGATGTCCTGGCAATCGTCGAACATGCCCTTGATGGCGATGTTGTGGATGTTGGCATCCTGCAGGCTGTACATCTGCGCACGCTGGAACGGGCTCATCAGGCCGTCCGGGCTGAGCATGAACACGTTGATGCCAGCCTTGCCGCGCATCGCGTATTCGGCGGCGGAGCCGGTGTCGCCGGAGGTGGCACCAACGATGTTGAGTTGCTCGCCCTTTTTCGCCAGCACGTACTCGAACAGGTTGCCGAGGAACTGCATCGCCATGTCCTTGAACGCCAGCGTCGGGCCGTTGGACAGTTCCAGGATCACCAGGCCGTCATGCAGGCGCTTCACCGGGGTGATGGCCTCGCTGCCGTACACCTTGGCGGTATAGGTGCGGTCGAGAATGTCCTTGAGGTCTGCCTCCGGGATATCGGTGGCAAACAGGCGGATGATTTCGAACGCCAGTTCGGCGTAGGACAGACCACGCCAGGCATCCAGCTGGGTGCGGCCAACCTGCGGGTAGCTTTCCGGCAGTGCCAGGCCGCCATCCGGGGCCAGGCCCATCAGGATGGTGTCGGAGAATTCGAGCGGCGCCATGCCGCCACGGGTGCTGATGTATTTCATATCATTCAACCAGGGTATCCAGGCATTGCAAGCCCACGTTCAGCAGGCGGCCCTGCCATTTCGGGTCGCTCAGCAGGGCCTTGCCCTTGCTGGCGACTTCCTGCATTTCCTCATCGCTAAGGCTGCTCACCAGCTTGTTGCTGGCGCAGCCACAGTAGCTGTCCACCCGCTTCTGGCTAGACAGCAATACCGGCAGCAATGGCGTGTTGTTGACCTTGCTTCGGCAAGCCTCTCCCAGCTTCTGCTCCGCCACCGAGCGCGGCATCAGGCTGGCGCAGCCTGCCAGCAGCAGGCATAGCAACACGGCAATGCTGTGCTTAGCCATTGAGCTCTTCCATGCGCAGACGCACCACCTTGCCGGCCACGCTGTCCAGCGCCTCGATGGCGGCGATGGCCTTGTTGACGGCCTTTTCCACCACGCGGTGAGTCAGGATCACGATCTCGGCGGAACCATCGGCGATGGCACCTTTCTGGATCAGCGCCTCGATGGAGATGCCGTTCTCCGCCAGCAGGCGGGTAATGTCGGCCATCACGCCGGCACGGTCCACCGCCTGGATGCGCAGGTAGTAGCTGCTCACTACTTCGTCGATCGGCAGGATAGTCAGGTTTTTCAGCTGATCCGGCTGGAACGCCAGATGCGGCACGCGGTGCCCCGGATCGGCGGTCATCAGGCGGGTAACGTCCACCAGGTCGGCCACCACCGCGGAGGCAGTCGGCAGCGCGCCGGCGCCCGGGCCGTTGAACAGGGTCTGGCCCACTGCGTCGCCACGCACCAGCACCGCGTTCATCACGCCGTTGACGTTGGCGATCAGCTGGTCTTCCGGGATCAGCGTCGGATGCACGCGCAGCTCCACGCCAGCCTCGGTGCGGCGGGTCAGGCCGATCAGCTTCACGCGGTAGCCCAGTTCCTCGGCGTACTGGATGTCCTTGCCTTCCAGCTTGCTGATGCCTTCCAGGTAGCAGTTGTCGAACTGCATGGGAATACCGAAGGCGATGGCCGCCATGATGGTGAGCTTGTGGCCGGCGTCGTGGCCTTCCACGTCGAAGGTCGGGTCGGCCTCGGCATAGCCCAGACGCTGCGCTTCCTTCAGCACGTCGATAAAGTCGGCGCCCTTCTCACGCATTTCGGTGAGGATGAAGTTGGAAGTGCCATTGATGATGCCGGCCAGCCATTCGATACGGTTGGCCGACAGACCTTCACGCAGTGCCTTGATGATGGGAATGCCGCCGGCTACAGCAGCCTCGAACGCCACCATCACGCCCTTTTCCTGGGCGCGGGCGAAGATCTCGTTACCGTGTACCGCCAGCAGCTTCTTGTTGGCGGTTACCACGTGCTTGCCGTTGGCAATGGCCTGCAGCACCAGCTCCTTGGCCACGGTATCGCCGCCGATCAGTTCCACCACGATGTCCACGTCCGGGTGGTTCACTACCTCGAACGGGTCGGCCACCACGGTGACGTCCGGGCCTACCAGATCGCGGGCCATTTCCACATTGCGACGCGAAGCGATGGTCAGGCGGATCTCGCGTCCGGCACGACGGCTGATTTCCTCAGCGTTACGCTTCAATACGGTGGCGACACCGCCACCGACCGTCCCCACGCCCATCAGGCCAATATTGATTGGCTTCATAGTGAAACTCCTAAGTTCTGTTTATTTGTCCCTGGATTCAGGCTATCCAGCGGGGCCGGCATTACCGGCCCGACTCGATGGTCTGCATCATGTACTGCGGTCTCTTCTCTCCAGGCAGCACAAGGGGGCGCAAGCGCCCCCTTGTTAACTACCGGCCATGCCCACCACCACCTTGGCTTTGACAAGGTGTTGCTGGCAGGCGGCATGCACATTGCGCATCATTCGGTTCCGTGGCGTTTGCGGTAGTTTTCCAGGAAGCGGGCGATGCGGCCGATGGCTTCGGTCAGATCGTCGCTGTTCGGTAGGAATACCACGCGGAAGTGATCCGGCGCAATCCAGTTGAAGCCGCTGCCCTGCACCAGCAGCACGCGCTCCTGTTGCAGCAGTTCCAGGATGAACTGCTGGTCGTCCTCGATCGGGTAGATGTCCGGGTCCAGGCGCGGGAACAGATACAGTGCGCCCTGCGGCTTGACGCAGCTGACACCCGGAATCTCGGTGAGCAGCTTGTGCGCCAGGTCACGCTGACGCGCCAGGCGGCCGCCCGGCGCCACCAGGTCGTCGATGCTTTGGTAGCCGCCCAGCGCGGTCTGGATCGCGTACTGTGCTGGCACGTTGGCGCACAGACGCATCGAGGCCAGCATGTTGAGGCCTTCGATGTAATCCTTGGCGCGGCGCTTGTCGCCGGACAGGATCAGCCAGCCGGCACGGTAGCCGCAGGCACGGTAGTTCTTGGACAGGCCGTTGAAGGTACACACCATCAGGTCCGGCGCCATCGAGGCGATGGAGGTATGGGTAGCGCCGTCGTACAGCACCTTGTCGTAGATTTCGTCGGCGTACAGCAGCAGGCCATGCTCACGCGCCACCTCCACCAGTTGCTGCAGGATGTAATCCGGGTACAGCGCGCCGGTGGGGTTGTTCGGGTTGATGATCACCAGCGCCTTGGTATTGGGGGTGATCTTGGCACGGATGTCGGCAATCGACGGCAGCCAGCCCTTTTCCTCTTCGCACAGGTAGTGCACCGGCTTGCCGCCGGCCAGGCTTACCGCCGCGGTCCACAGCGGGTAGTCCGGCGCCGGCACCAGCACCTCGTCGCCATTGTCCAGCAAGGCCTGCATCGCCATCACGATCAGCTCGGACACGCCGTTGCCGACGTAGATGTCTTCCATGCCCACATTGGGAATCTGCTTCTGCTGCGCGTAATGCATGATGGCCTTGCGCGCGGCAAACAAGCCCTTGGAATCGCAATAGCCCGAGGCGTTCTGCAGATTGACGATCACGTCTTCGATGATCTCGTCCGGCGCGAAGAAGCCGAACGGCGCAGGGTTGCCGATATTGAGCTTGATGATACGGTGGCCTTCCTCTTCCATGCGCTTGGCGTGTTCGAGGACCGGGCCGCGAATGTCGTAGCAGACATTGGCGAGTTTTTGCGATTTCTGGATAGGCTGCATGGGGGCTGTCACTGTTATTTGGTGGTGGATCCGGCAATTGTCCCGCTGCACGTCTGCTGCGTACAGGCGGGTTATAATCCTATCCCAATACGTGGTGCACTGCACTACAAGCACCGACAGGACTCCACCATGAAATTACACGAAGCGAAAACCGCCGGAAGCAAGCTGTTTACCGCCTACGGCGCGGGTTATGTCGAGATCAACGGCGAGCGCTTCAGCGGCAGCCTGATCGTGACTGCCGACAGCGTACAGCCGTGGGCGCCGACGTCATTCGAAGCGTTGGCCGCAGAGCATTTTGCCGACCTGCTGGCGCTGCAGCCGGAGGTGGTGATCTTCGGCAGCGGCCAACGGCTGCGCTTTCCGCACCCGCGCCTGACCGCCGCACTGAGTAATGCCGGCATCGGCGTGGAGGTGATGGACAGCAATGCCGCCTGCCGCACCTACAATATCCTGCTGGCGGAAGACCGCCAGGTCATCGCCGTGCTGCTGGGCGAGTCATGACGCCGGACCTGGCGCTGGCCGGCAAGGCGCTGCTCGGCGCGCTGGCGGTGCTGCTGATCAGCCTGCTGTCGCAGAGCCGCTATTTCTACATTGCCGGGCTGGTGCCGCTGTTTCCCACTTTCGCGCTGATCGCCCATTACATCGTGGGCAGCGCACGCGGTGCCGACGCACTGCGCAAGACCGCCCTGTTCGGCCTTGGCTCGCTGCTGCCATACGCGGTGTATCTGCTGGCGGTGTACTGGCTGGCAACAAGGCTATCGCTACCAATCACCCTGCTCGCCGCCACCGCCTGCTGGGCCGTGGCCGCCGGCCTGCTGCTGTGGGGCTGGCATTACTTGATGCATTGAGCCTGCGGGTTGGCCGCAAGTAAAATTGGAACCGGCCCACTTCGCAAACAGCAAACGCCCCGTTTCACGCGGGGCGTTGTCAATTGCAGGACAACTGTCATGCCAGGTAAAGCTGCCGCAACCTGATGAACGGTTTGCATCCGGGTCAGTAACTCGCGCGACAGCATTAACGGCGAAAACTCGACCGCTACTCTAACGAGTCGGCCAGAACCCCTAGAGAACCAAACATGATGATGGCGATGCAGACAGGGATAAACCAGCTCTCTCGTCGATAGCCGCCGCGCATTTCGCGGGCGATATATTGGCCCTGACTACGCGCCGCACAGAAATACCAGAGAATGATCATCACAAACTGCATCAGCTTGTAACCGTCACTCCAGGTGAGTTTGTCAGAGTTGGCATTCATGGCATAAATAGAGTAAACGACCTTTGCAACCAAGATAAATAGTGCCCATAGCCAGGCATTTGTTGCTCGACGTCTCTGCCCCAGCCGGAGCCAATTTAACGCATGGATAATCGCCCCGAAGGCTGGGCTGAACAGCAGGCTCAAGAGTGCTGCGACATCAGGATTCCACAGTGCAATGCTGGATGAATCAAGCTGCGCTTTTTTGAATTGCCCCTCTCTCAGCGACCCCAGATCGTGTCCGCAGCGGATACAGCGTGCGGAACCTTCGTGATTATTTTCACCACAGCTTATGCAATACACCCTGAGATTTCCTATGAAGGTTGAGATTCGGTATAACCACCAGCGTTAGCAGCTTCCGATGAAATGACGTGTTTGCTGCGAGTGGTTCATGAAGTACTGCTGGGGCCAGGGCGGAGCATGCCATAGAAATTAATCTACCCGCCACAAACCATGACAATGGATAGTCCATGCAAGTTGGCAGTAAAATCGATGCAGTTCCCTTTGCGGCCAACGTTGGCCGCATCGCAAAGCACAAGGCCGCCCGCGGGCGGCCTTGTCGTTACGGCGGCAGATTGGCGGCTAGTGCAGCTTCAACGCTGGCTTGGCCACCCGCCGCAGCTTGTCGCCGATAAACAGCAAGGTAGCCAGCAGCCAGCCGTGTACCGCCGCCTGGTGCATGCGGTACAGCGAGGCGTAGATCAGCTTGGCGCCACGCCCTTCCACGTAGTAATCACGTTTGGGGCCGACGATGGCTGCCAGGCTACCCACTGCGGTGTGCTTGCCCAGCGACACCATCATGCCCTGCGGTTTGAACTGGAACAGTACCGCCTGCTGTCCAGCCAGCCGCTGCTGCAGTTCGGTAGCCAGCCACTTCGCCTGCTGATGCGCCACTTGCGCGGTGGCCGGCAGCGGGCGGCCATTGCCGCCGTCGCAGGCCGCGCAATCGCCCAGCGCGTAGATAGTGTCCTGGCCGGCGCAGCGCAAGCGCTCGTCCACCTGCAACTGGTTGATGCCGTTCACCGCCAGGTCGCCAAGGGTGGCGAGCCAGCCGGGTGCCTTCACCCCCGCCGCCCATACCGTGATGTCGGCGGCCACCAGGCTGCCATCCTGCAACGACACGCCATCTGGGGTCACCGCCGCTACCCGGCTGCCGGTCAGCACGCGCACATGGCGTGCGGCCAACTGCTCCTGCGCATAGGCAGACAGCGACGGCGGCGCTGCCGCCAGTACCCGTTCGCTGCCTTCGATCACGCTGATATGCACCTGTGCCGGCTGCAGACGCGCGCCGTAAACATGCATCTCGCGCACGGTATGATTGAGCTCTGCCGCCAGCTCCACCCCGGTGGCGCCACCGCCGACAATGGCGATATCGAGGTCGGTCTGCTGCCCGCTACTGCACTTGAAAGCCAGTTCCAGCAGGCGATGCCGCAGTCGCTCGGCATCGGCCGGGGTGTTCAGCTGCATCGCGTGTTCGCGCACACCGGGGGTACCGAAGTCGTTGGCCTCCGCTCCCACCGCCAGCACCAGCCAGTCGTAGCTCACCTCCCGCTCCGGGCTCAGCAGCTGGCCGTCGCTGCCATGGATCGGCGCCAGCCGGATCACCCGCCGCGCCCGGTCCAGCGCCTGCATGTAGCCGAATTCGAATTCGTAGCCGTTGCGGTAGCCGTGGGCAAAGTAATTCACTTCGTCTTCGCCGGTGTTGAGGGCACCGGTAGCCACCTCGTGCAGCAGCGGTTTCCAGACATGGGTGGCGGCGCCATCCACCAGCACGATGCGCGCCTTGTGACGCAGACCCAGGCTGCGCCCCAGGCGGGTAGCCAATTCCAGGCCGCCGGCGCCGCCGCCGACGATGACAATACTGGGCAAGACTGCAGAGCGACTCAACATGACAACTCCTCATGATCAGAATGCGTTACCGCAGCCGCCTGCCGCATAAACAAAACGGCTGGGGTAACGCTTCTCGCGCCAGCCCAGCCGATGTGGCTTAACCGCAGAGGGATATCAGTGTCCCAGCCAGCCGCTGAGCAGCAGCACTACCAATAGTAATGCAATAAGCATCAGCAGGAAGTTCTGCCGCTTCTGCTCGCGCATCAGTTGGATATAACCCTGCACCATCAGTTCAGTCGTCTGTCCGGACAGCGCCTCGTTCAGCTTGCGCGGCAGCGCCGGCAGCGTGGTGGCCCATTGCGGTGCCTCGTGCTTGAGAGTGCGCAGCAGGCCACGCCAGCCGATCTGCTCGTTCATCCACTTGGTGAGGAAGGGCTTGGCGGTGTCCCACAGGTCCAGCTCCGGGTCCAGCTGCCGACCCAGGCCTTCGATATTCAGCAGCGTCTTCTGCAGCAACACCAGCTGCGGCTGGATCTCCACGTTGAAGCGACGGCTGGTTTCGAACAGCCGCAGCAGCACCATGCCGAAGGAAATCTGCGACAGCGGCTTGTTGAAGATCGGTTCGCACACGGTACGCACCGCCGCTTCCAGCTCCTCGGCACGGGTTTCCTTGGGCACCCAGCCAGATTCAATGTGCGCGGTGGCTACGCGGTGGTAGTCGCGGTTGAAGAAGGCCAGGAAATTCACCGCCAGGTAGTGCTTGTCGGTTTCGGTGAGACTGCCGACGATGCCGAAATCCAGCGCGATATAGCGGCCATCGTCGGCCACGAAGATATTGCCCGGGTGCATGTCGGCATGGAAGAAGCCATGGCGGAACACCTGGGTGAAGAAGATTTCCACACCAAAACGGCTGAGTTTTTTCAAGTCGACGCCCGCTTCGCGCAGGCGCTCGATCTGCCCTACCGGAATGCCGTCCATCCACTCCAGCGTCAGCACGTCGCGGCTGCTGTAGTCGTAGTACACCTCCGGCACGATCAGCATGTCGCTGCCGATAAAGTTGCGGTGCAGCTGGCTGGCATTACCAGCCTCGTGCATCAGGTCCAGTTCGTCGTGCAGGTGGCGATCGAACTCGGCAACCACTTCGCGCGGCTTCAGCCGCTTGCCGTCCGGCAGGAAGCGTTCCACCAGCCCGGCCAGGGTGGCCATCAGCGCCAGATCCTGCTGGATCACCGGTTTGATCGCCGGGCGCAGCACCTTCACCGCCACCTGGTGGCCCGGCGTGTTACCAACACTATGCAGTCGCGCGCGGTGCACCTGCGCCACCGAGGCACTGGCCACCGGCACGTCGTCAAACTCGGCATACAGCGCGGCAATCGGCTGGCCCAGACTGCGCTCGATCACCTCGCGGGCGGTGGCAGCCTCGAACGGCGGCACCTTGTCCTGCAGCCGCGCCAGCTCGTCGGCGTAGTCTTCCGGCAGCAAGTCGCGGCGGGTAGACAGTACCTGGCCGAACTTGACGAAGATCGGCCCCAGGTTTTCCAGCGCCAGGCGCACGCGCACCGGTAGCGGTTGCGACAGGTCGCGCGGTACCGGCGTGAGGCGGAACAGCCAGTGCAGCAGCCGCACCCGTGGGCGGTCGACCAGGAAGTCGTCCAGGCCGTAACGATAGAAAGTGGCAACGATCTTGGCGAGCCGCGCGATACGCATGATGGATTCAGTCGGGGATAAGGTTGGCCGCAGCACGCCACGAGGCATACCGCGCAAAGCGCGAAGCATAGTCGCGGCGGGGGCGGCATGGCAATGCCGCAGCTTGGGCGGCAACAAAAAAGCCGGCGGGTGGCGCCGGCCAGATCTCACGCGGCAGCGGTGTCAGCGCTCGCCATCCAGCCGCTGCTGCAACAGCGTCAGGCGTTTGTCGAAACGGTCAGCATCCTCGCGCAGCTCGTCCACCGCGGCCACGAATGTCGCCACGTCCTGTTTTTTGGCCAGCAGCGGCGCTTCTTCGCGCAGGTGCTCCACCCAGTTCTCCAGCAGCCGGCCGCCGATTTCGCCCTTGATGCCGAACAGGCCGCGCACGAAACCCTGCACGCGGTTGGCCGCAACATCGCCCACCACCCGCGACAGGTCTTCGGTGGCATCCCACTGCAGGCGGCGCACGATGCGGCCAACCTCGGCCGCCAGCTCGGCATCGCCTTCCAGCACGATATCGGCCAGGTCCGGCTCGCGCCCGGTCAGCTGTGCCAGCGCCACGCCATGCTTCAGCCGCAAGCGCGCTTCTGGCTCGCCCTCGCAGGCAGCCAGCCAGCCATCGCTGGTTACCACGCCGGCCAGTTCGACAGGCGGCAGGTGAATGGCAATGCGGCGCCCGGCATGCTGCGCCAGTTCGGCACGCACCTCCGGGTGCTGGTTCAGCAGATGATTAAAGGTAGCAATGCGCAAACCCATGCCTGATGTCCTTATCTGCGGATACATAACATGATGCAGCCGAAAGTTGCGACAAGCTTCCCCTATCGGGGGCCATGACGACAACGGCCGGGTAAACCCGGCCGCCGATTGCAGCAGCAAGCGGCCAGCACAGACCGGAGGTCTGCATGGCCATTGCGCTACGACTTACTGCACTACCGGCACGATGTGGATTTCCACGCGGCGGTTCAGCTGCTTGCCGGCTTCGGTCTTGTTGTCGGCGCGCGGGCGGCTGGAACCATAGCCGATAGCCTGCATGCGCTCCTGCTGCACGCCACGCGACAGCAGGTACTGCTCTACCGAGGCGGCACGCTGCTCGGACAGCGGCTGGTTGATGCGGTCATTGCCGGAAGCATCGGTATGGCCTTCGATATCCAGCGTGGTCTTGCCGTACTTGCGCACGATGCCGGAGATGGTATCCAGCGTCGGCAGGAAGCCGGACTTCAGCGCGGCGGAGTTGCTGTCAAAGGCGGTGGCCGAGGTCATCACCACGGTCAGGCTCTTGTCGGCATTGCGCTGCAGTTCGATGGCACCGGACTTGATCTGCGGCGCCAGCTGCTTTTCGAAATCCTTGGCCTGGTTATCCATATAGGTACCCACGGCGTAGCCAGCCAGGCCGCCACCCACCGCACCGATGATGGCGCCCTTGGTGCGATCCTTCTTGCTGGATACCGCGGCGCCCAGCACCGCGCCGCCTACCGCGCCGATCACGGCGCCGGTCTGGCTGTTGGAGTACTGGTCCATATTGGCGCAACCACCGGCCAGCAGCGCGGCGGAAACCATGGTGATCAGGGCGGTAGTGGAAAGTCGTTTGTTCATGCTTGTTACTCCATGGGGGCAAGGCAGGTCAGCCGGCTTGCCAGCACCAGTGCCATGGCTCGTATAGATAGCCACTGGCATTGCCGGGCGGATAACTCAGGGTATAGCCGAATTCCGCGGCATGGGCGAGCAGCCAGGCAAAGGCCGGCGTATTCTCGAATGCCTGCTCCAGCACCGGCGAGCCCGGGGTGCCGATATCGATGGCACGTCCGCTGTGATGCTCGCTGAAACCGGGCGCGGCACTGACCCGCAAGATGTCGTTGATATTCTGGCCGCGCGCCAGTTTGGCGGCGACAATCTCGTGCTGACGGGCGATGCTGCGGTAGGCGGACACCAGAAACAGCGTCACGCCATCGGCAGCAGCCGCGTCGCGCAGCCGTTGCCATGCGACAGCGGCCGGCGCAATCAGTTCGAATATTCTACCGGCAGCGTTGCTATCCGCCACCACCAGCGCCTCCGGTTCGGCGTATTCCTGCAAGCCGCGTGCGGCCAACTGCTGCGGATCGATACCGAGTTCCGCCAGACGCGCAGCCAGTTGCGGCGTCATCAGAACTTGACGCCCTTGTGCAGCGCCACCACGCCGCCGGTCATATTGTGGTAGTCGACGCGGCCGAAACCGGCATCCAGCATCATCTGCTTCAGGGTTTCCTGGTCCGGGTGCATGCGGATGGATTCCGCCAGGTACTGGTAGCTGCCGGGGTCATTCGCCACCAGCTTGCCCATGATCGGCAGTGCCTTGAAGGAGTAGAAATCGTAGAACGGCGACAGCGGCTTCCATACCTTGGAGAACTCCAGCACGAACAGCTTGCCGCCCGGCTTCAGCACCCGGCACATTTCCTTCAGCGCCGCGTCCTTGTGCGTCATGTTACGCAGGCCGAAGGCCACCGACACCGCATCGAAGTAGTTGTCCGGGAACGGCAGCTTTTCGGCATCGGCCAGCGATACCGGCAGCATCACGCCCTCGTCCAGCAGGCGGTCGCGCCCCACGGTCAGCATCGAGCTGTTGATGTCAGTGAGCCACACTTCGCCGCTCTTGCCCACGCGCTTGGCCCAGCCGCGTGCCAGGTCACCGGTGCCGCCGGCAATATCCAGCACCTTGTCACCCGGGCGCACGCCGGAGGTGGTGAGCGTGAAGTGCTTCCACACGCGATGCAGGCCGCCGGACATCAGGTCGTTCATCACGTCGTACTTCTGCGCCACCGAGTGGAATACCTCGGCCACCTTGCCGGCCTTTTCGCTTTCCTCGACGCTCTGATAACCAAAGTGGGTCTTGCTCATGTCTACTCCCTGCTCGCGCCAGCGGCGGCGAGGCGATTCAGATAATCCTGCCAGTACTGGTCGTGCTTCACGCCCAGCTCGTATAGATAAGCCCAGCTGTACAAGCCGCTGTCGTGCCCGTCGCTGAACACGATCTTCAGCGCGTAATGCCCCACCGGCTCCAGCGCGGTAATGGCCACATTCTTCTTGCCCACCTGCAACACCTCGTTGCCCACACCGTGGCCGCGCACTTCGGCGGATGGCGAGTACACCCGCAGGTATTCCGCCGGCAGGCTGAAGCTGGCGCCGTCGTCGTAGCCGATTTCCAGCAGCTGCGATACCGCGTGCAGCTGGATTTCCACCGGGCTGGCACTGTCGTGCTGCAATCCGCTCATCATGGTTCCTTGCGTGTCAGCAGCATGGCGTCGCCATAGCTGAAGAACATGTATTGCTGCGCCACCGCGTGGGCATAGGCCGCGCGCATCTCCTGGTAACCGGCAAACGCCGACACCAGCATCAGCAGCGTGGACTTGGGCAGATGGAAGTTGGTCAGCAGCATGTCCACCACCTGGAAACGGAAGCCCGGGGTGATGAAGATGTCTGTCTCGCCGCGCCCGGCTTTCAGGCCGCCATCACGGGCAGCGGATTCCAGCGCGCGCATGCTGGTAGTACCTACCGCCAGCACCTTGCGGCCAGCCGCATGCGCAGCGTGGATCGCATCCACCGTGGCCTGCGGCACATCGTAGATCTCGCTGTGCATCTTGTGCTCGGCGATGTTGTCCACCCGCACCGGCTGGAAAGTACCGGCGCCGACGTGCAGGGTGACATTGCACAGCTGCACGCCCTTGTCGCGCAGCGCCTGCAGCATGGCATCGGTAAAGTGCAGACCGGCGGTGGGAGCGGCTACCGCGCCCTTTTCGCGGGCATATACCGTCTGGTAGCGCTCGTCGTCCTCGGCGTCAGTGTCGCGCTCGATATAGGGCGGCAGCGGCAGCTTGCCGGAAGCATCCAGAATATCGAACACGTTGGCCGCATCCAGAAACTTCAGATGGAACAGCTCGTCGGCGCGCGCCACCATCTCGGCCTGCCAGCGGCCGGCGAAGATGATGCGGGTACCCGGCTTGGGCGACTTGCTGGCGCGCACATGCGCCAGCACCTCGTGCTCGTTGAGCACCCGCTCCACCAGCGCTTCCACCTTGCCGCCACTGTCCTTCTCACCGAACAGCCGTGCCTTGATCACGCGGGTATCGTTGAACACCATCACGTCGCCAGCCTGCAGCTGGTCGGCAAATTCGGTGAAACGGCGGTCCTGCAGCGTGCTGCCATTCACCAGCAACAGGCGGCTGCTGCCGCGCTCGGCCGGCGGGTGCTGGGCGATCAACTGCTCCGGCAGGTGGTAGTCGAAATCGGAAACGTGCATGTGAAGCTTCTGGTTCAGTAAACCGCGGGATTATACCTTTTGCCTGCCCCGGCGCATCAACCGTGGCAACTTGCCCTGGATCAAGCCGGCCCAAATGGACAGGCACAGTCAGGCGACAAGCTCGTTACAATGCCGCCGGCAGCTAGTGCTTTCGCTCCAATTCGCTGTTTTTTACCAACAGGTCGCCACGGCAAACAACCGTTTGAAATGTGGCAATTGCTGGACATCGTGCTGACAATTGCGGCAAACTCGCGGCCATATCAAAACAGGGACCTCAACCTTGACCCGAAAAATCCTCGTGCTGCACGGCCCCAATCTGAATCTTCTCGGACTGCGCGAGCCACAGCACTATGGCCGGGACACCCTGGATGACATCAATACCCGGCTGCGTGAGCAGGCCAAGGCGGGTGGTTTCGAACTGGACGTTCTGCAGAGCAATGCCGAGCATGTCCTGATCGAACGCATCCACGCCTGCCTGACCGATGGCACGGCGATGATCATCATCAATCCGGCTGCCTTTACCCATACCAGTGTCGCCATTCGCGACGCGATTTCCGGGGTCAAGGTACCGTTTATCGAAGTCCACTTGTCCAACGTCCACGCCCGCGAGCCTTTCCGCCACCATTCGTATTTTTCGGATCTGGCGGTAGGCGTGATTTGCGGCCTGGGCGCTCATGGCTACGAGCTGGCCCTGGCCCACGCGATGCAGCGTCTGGCCACGCCGGCATAACACCCGAATTACTACCGAAGGAAAACCATGGACCTGCGCAAACTGAAAAAGCTGATCGATCTCGTCGAGGAATCCGGCATTGCTGAGCTCGAAGTGACCGAAGGCGAAGAAAAAGTTCGCATCACCCGTGTCTCCGCCAACCATGCCGTGGCAATGGCTCAGCCGATGCACTACCAGGTAGCGCCGCAGATGGCCGCTGCACCGGTAGCTGCCGCTGCCGCCCCGGCTGCCGAGGCCGCACCGGCCACCGACATGAGCAAGGCACAGAAATCCCCGATGGTGGGTACCTTCTATAGCAAGCCGAGCCCGGACGCCGAGCCGTTCGTGAAAGTGGGCCAGAGCGTGAATGTCGGCGATACCCTGTGCATCATCGAAGCCATGAAGCTGATGAACGAAATCGAAGCCGAGCGCGCCGGCGTGGTGAAGGCCATCCTGACCGAAGACGGTCAGCCGGTGGAATACGGCGAACCGCTGTTCATCATCGAGTAAGCAGCTAATTTATCGAATGCTGACGACAGGGCACGACAAGGTGCCCTTTCCGTTTTTGACGTGTTGTTAGGGCTGGCAGAACAGCCCGGGCGAACCCCCTGTTGCGCAGGCAAGACTGTGCCGGGGGGTTTTGCCGGGAGAAGCGAACATGTTTGAAAAAATCCTTATCGCCAACCGTGGCGAAATTGCGCTGCGCATCCAGCGCGCCTGCCGCGAAATGGGCATCAAGACCGTGGTGGTGCACTCCGAGGCCGACCGCGACGCCAAGTACGTGAAACTGGCCGACGAATCGGTATGCATCGGTCCGGCACCGTCCGGCCAGAGCTACCTGAACGTGCCGGCACTGATCGCCGCCGCCGAAGTGACCGACGCCCAGGCCATTCACCCGGGCTACGGCTTCCTGTCGGAAAACGCCGACTTTGCCGAGCGCGTGGAGCAATCCGGTTTCGTGTTCATCGGCCCGCGTCCGGAAACCATCCGCATGATGGGCGACAAGGTGTCCGCCAAGCACGCCATGATCGAAGCCGGCGTGCCCACCGTACCGGGCTCCGACGGCGCGCTGCCGGACGACCCGAAGGAAATCACCAAGATCGCCCGCAAGATCGGCTTCCCGGTGATCATCAAGGCCGCCGGTGGTGGTGGTGGCCGCGGCATGCGCGTGGTGCATACCGAAGCCGCGCTGATCAACTCGGTGAACATGACCCGTACCGAAGCCGGTGCCGCATTCGGCAACCCCACCGTGTACATGGAAAAATTCCTGGAGCAGCCGCGTCACATCGAAATCCAGGTGCTGTCCGACCAGCACGGCAATGCCGTGTACCTGGGCGAGCGCGACTGCTCGATGCAGCGCCGCCACCAGAAGATCATTGAAGAAGCGCCGGCGCCGGGCATCACCGATGAACAGCGCCAGCGCATTGGCGAGGCCTGCGCCGACGCCTGCCGCCGCATTGGCTACCGTGGTGCCGGTACTTTTGAATTCCTGTACGAGAACGGCGAGTTCTACTTCATCGAGATGAACACCCGCGTACAGGTGGAGCATCCGGTTTCCGAGCTGATCACCGGCATCGACATCGTGCAGGAACAGATTCGCATCGCCTTCGGCGAAAAGCTGCGCTTCAGCCAGGAGCAGATCGTGTTCAAGGGCCACGCCATGGAGTGCCGCATCAACGCGGAAGACCCGTTCAACTTCATTCCGTCGCCGGGCAAGATCGAAAGCTATCACCCGGCCGGCGGCCCTGGCATCCGCATCGATTCGCACATTTACCAGGGCTACACCATTCCGTCGCACTATGATTCCATGATCGGCAAGCTGATCGCCTACGGCGATACCCGCGAACAGGCCATGGCCCGCATGCGCGTGGCGCTGTCGGAAATGGTGATTACCGGTATCAAGACCAACATCCCGCTGCATCAGGAATTGTTCATGGATGGCGAGTTCCGCCACGGTGGCACCAGCATCCATTACCTGGAAGAGCGCCTGGCGCAGATGAAGAAAGGCAGTTAACCCATGCCCTGGCAGCAAGCCACCATTCAGGCCGATTCGGCCATTGCCGAAAAGCTGGCCGATGCGCTGATGGATATCGGCGCGCTGTCGGCCACCATCGAGGATGCGCTGGCCGGCACCGCCGAGGAACAGCCGATTTTCGGCGAACCGGGCGAACCGGTTGACCAGCTGTGGAGCCACAGCCTGATCAACGCGCTGTTTACCGAAGATGCCGACGTGGCACTGCTGATTACCGCTGCGGCCAACGATTGCCGCATCGCGGTACCCCAGTACCAGCTGGGCCGCGTGGAAGAGCAGGACTGGGTGCGGCTGACACAAAGCCAGTTCGACCCGATCCGCATCTCCGACCGGCTGTGGATCACCCCGACCTGGCACGTATCGCCGGACCCGAGCGCCATCAACCTGCAGCTGGACCCGGGCCTGGCATTCGGCACCGGCAGCCACCCCACCACCCGGCTGTGCCTGCAGTGGCTGGATGGCAATATCCAGGGCGGTGAAACCGTGCTCGATTACGGCTGCGGCTCCGGCATCCTGGCGATCGCCGCCATGAAGCTGGGCGCCGGCGCCACCCGTGGCATCGATATCGATGCCCAGGCGGTGCGCGCCAGCATCGACAACGCGGCACAGAACGGCGTGAGCGGCGATTTCGGCCTGCCGTACAGCCTGCAGCCGGGCGAGTACGACGTAGTGCTGGCCAATATCCTGGCCAACCCGCTGCGCATGCTGGGCGAATTGCTGGCTAGCCATGTGAAAACCGGTGGTAAAATCGTGCTTTCCGGCATCCTGGCCGAACAGGCCGACGAGCTGTCCGCCATCTACGCACAATGGTTCGACATGGAACCGGCAGTGTTTGACGAAGGCTGGACCCGCCTGACCGGCCGCAAACGCTGAGCGTCGCGCTCGGCAAGGCAACACGGGGTCGCCGGTAATACCAGCGGCCCTTTTGCATGCCCGCGCTCCGGTGCGGCCAACCCCACACGGCAATACAGAATCGACATGAGCCATACCACGCAGTGCCCCGCCTGTCAGACCAAGTTCAAAGTCACCGATGCCCACCTGGCACTGGCCGGTGGCATGGTGCGCTGCGGTCGCTGCAATCATGTGTTTCACGCTCCAAGCCATTTCGAAGCCCTGAGCGCCGAGGAGCCGGAGCAGATCGAGCTGCCGCCACCGGCGGCACCGCCCGCCACGCCGACCGCGGCGCCCGGCCCGCTGGAAGAGGATGATTTCGAGCTGGAGCTGCCGGACTTCCAGCCGGAGGCCGAGGCAGAGCCAGAGCGCCCCGCAGCCCCTGCAAGCCCGCCAGTGCCGGAGGAAACCCCGGTGTTCCGCGACGAAGACCTGGCCCTGCCGGACTACGACGTGCTGCGCCAGCATGAGGCACCGGCAGCACCGGCGCCTGTCGCAAGCAGCATCGCACCGGATTTCCGCACCGCCGCCCAGGACGCCGAGCAACAAGGCGGCCGCCAGCAGCTGGCGGAGTTCGAGCAGGCGCTGGCAGCCGCATTGCGGCCGCACAAAGCTCCGGAACCGGCAGTGGAAGCACTGGCGAGCAACCCGTTTGCCGACGCACCCGCCGTCAGCACTAGCCCGGCAGTACCGCCGGTATGGGCAGAAGAACGCGAAGCCTTCGAGGAGGTGGCAGCAGATGCGCAGCAAGCTCCGGCAGAGGAGCCTGTCGCCGATATTCCGCGTAGTAGCCGTCCGTGGTGGCAGAACGTGCTGCTGACACTGCTGGCCCTGCTGCTGCTGGCGCTGCTGCTGGCCCAGTTCCTGTTCGTCAACCGTACCCGTGCCGCAGCCGAGCTGCCGGAGCTGCGCCCGCTGCTGGAGGCGGCATGCGCGCCGCTGGGCTGCAGCGTGCCGCTGCCGGGCGATCGCCAGCTGATTCGCACCGAATGGTCGGAGCTGTCCTTCATTCCCGGCCATGACAAGCTGATCCAGCTGAACGCCACCCTGAAAAACCTGGCGACCTACCCGCAGAAATACCCGGTGCTGGAGCTGACCCTGAAAAACGGTAACGACCAGGTGATGGTGCGCAAGGTGTTGCTGCCACAGCAGTATCTGAAAGCGCAGGACTTCAAACTGGGGCAGTTCAATGCCAATAGCGAGGTCAAGCTGCAACTGCGCATGGAGGTGACCGAGGGCAAGGCACAGGGCTACAGCCTGGATTTCTACTACCCCTGAGAGCCTGTTCACGATCTGCTGCGCGTCGGCGATACGGCGTTAAGTTCAACTCAGGTATGCGCATTTACTCTGTGTAAACTCCGCTTCCTCAGGCGTTTTCGCCTTGTCTCGCCCTAGCTCGCTAGATCGTGAACACGCTCTAAGTAACGACGACATTCCGCCATGCACAAGGTTGGCCGCGGCCAACCTTGCTTTTTATGCAGGCTGGGCCACCATGAAAGCCAGAACAAGGCCCGAATGGAGACCGGCATGACACAACACTTCCTGCAATATGGCGATGACAGCCTGGCGGTAACGGGTAATTTTCCAGACACCGGGCAGACCCTGCCCAGCTTCATGCTGGTGGACGAACACTTGCGGGATGTCTCGCTGGAGTCCTTTCTGGGGCGCACCAAGCTGGTGGTGACCCTGCTGTCGCTGGATGCCGAAACCGGAGGCCTGGCACTGCTGCAGGAGTTGCGACGCAAACTGGAAGGCTGGCCGCTGCTGCAGTTCATCGTGATCAGCGTGGATTCACCGTTCAGCCTGCACCGCGCGCGCAAGGAGCATGGCCTGCCCAATGTGGTGCTGCTGTCCACCCTGCGCGGCCGCGACTTCCACAAGCATTTCGGCGTGCTGCTGCAGGACTATCCGCTGGCCGGCATGACCTGTCCGGCACTGTGGCTGGTGGACGAACAGGACCGCATCCTGCACGCACAGCTGCTGGACAATGCCGATGACGATTTCGACATTGCACGGCTGCGCAATGCGCTGGTGGCCACCCTGCCCGCCCCCAGTGGCCAGCAAACCGCCTGAGAGTCACGCACGTACAAAAAAAGGCACCCGAGGGTAATGCCGTTCACTTAGCAGATCGAACCTGTTTGGTTGGGTAACGGGATGGCAGCTTTTTCACAACGCGGGGGCATTCACGCCCCCGCCGTTGTTTTGGAAGCA
>NZ_JBHRYH010000026.1:0-502 GCF_042648905.1 Vogesella amnigena
AGCCGTAGGGGAACCTGCGGCTGGATCACCTCCTTTCTAGAGACAGGCGAGTCAGGTACTTACAGCCTATCGGTTATTTGCAAGTTAGAAGGGCGAGCGAGCATGCGAATGCTCGTAGCACAAACGGGGGTTTGTAGCTCAGCCGGTTAGAGCACCGTCTTGATAAGGCGGGGGTCGTTGGTTCGAGTCCAACCAGACCCACCAAATCATTCCATTGCGGCGTTGCAAAACGCCTCGTGTACTTCAGTACACGTCGGCGCTTTGCGCCTGGCACTGAAATGATTTGACGCCGTAAGCAAATTTGTCGGAAGACAGATTTTTGGGTCAGGCGAGGCGCAGCGCGACGACGTGTACTGATGTACACGAGGAGCGATGCAACGACGCATCACCCAAAAAGAGGGGGATTAGCTCAGCTGGGAGAGCACCTGCTTTGCAAGCAGGGGGTCGTCGGTTCGATCCCGTCATCCTCCACCACCCACCCAATGCAAACAACAACCTATTC
>NZ_JBHRYH010000027.1:0-531 GCF_042648905.1 Vogesella amnigena
GAAGGACTCCAGAAAGAAGGTCTCGTCGGCCTCCACCACGCCACTTTCGTGTGTCGCCTGATGCTGAGCCACCTTGCGCAGGAAGCGATGACGCCACAGAAAGGCGGTGTTCTTGCTGACACCGCACTGCTCGGCAGCATCGCGAACAGTACGCCCTTGAATCAGCGCTGTGCCGTAATCGAGCCAGTGCTCGGCTTTGCGCAGACGGGCCAGAGGTGTGCCGGACAAGGCATTGCAGGTGCGCAGACAGGCTTTGCAACGATAGCGGCGCAAGCCGCGCTGCCAGCCCCAGCCAATTAGCTGTTGTGCCGGCGCGGCGCAGTGCGGACAAGCGAGCAGGTCAGGGAGCGACTCGGCCAGCACATCATGGCGTGGCTGCGTTTGCAGAGTGAGCTGGAGAGTGGCTTTCTGCTTGGGGCTAAGCGAGTCGAGCTGGGCAAGCAGACGTTGAAAGGATTGGGTATCCATCATCGCGCTCCTGGTGAGGTGCTTGCTTCAGCTTAGTTACCAACTCGTAATTGGGACATAGCC
>NZ_JBHRYH010000028.1:0-582 GCF_042648905.1 Vogesella amnigena
CATGAAAATCGCGCTCGACCCCTATATGCACCGCCACCTCAGCCTGCCGGCGCTGGTGCAGAAAACCGCCGAGCTGGGCTATGACCAGATCGAGCTGTCGCCCCGTGCCGACTTCCTCGACTGGTGGGTGATGCCGCGTGCCCACGCCGGCCGTATCGCCGAGTTCAAGCGCGCGCTGCGCGAGCATGGCGTCGGCCTGGCCACCCTGCAGCCGATGTACCGCTGGGCCAGCCCGTTCGAGGACGAGCGCCAGTGGGCAATGAAGTGCTGGAAGAAGGCCATCGAAGTGGCGGTGGAAATGGACTGCCGGCTGATGATTTCCGAATTCGGCCGTGGCGCCTCGCCGGAGCGCTCGGTCGGCCAGGGCGCCGGCGCCAACACTCGCGAAATGTGCGAAGCCGCCTGGTGGCGCTCGATGGAAGAACTGGTGCCGATCTTCGAACGCGAAGACATCACCCTGTCGGTAGAGCCGCACCCGGAAGACTGGGTGGAAACGCTGGCTCCGGCGCTGGACATCGTGCGCGTGCTCGGCTCCCGCCACGTCAAGCTGTCCTACATCGCCCCGCACACCTTCTATTACGG
>NZ_JBHRYH010000029.1:0-995 GCF_042648905.1 Vogesella amnigena
ACGTCCCCCCATTCTCAGTAGCACTGAGCATTAGAGTCCGAGGCTAATTTACCTGATTTCTCAGCGAGTGATTTGGCGTAGGCCGCCGGCGTCAAACCACCCAGGGCTTTCTTGGGCCTTTCGTTGTTGTATTCCTTCCGCCAAGCTTCGATGACGACCTGGGCATGGCGCAGGCTGGTGAACCAGTGTTCGTTCAGGCACTCATCCCGGAAGCGCCCGTTAAACGATTCGATGTAAGCGTTCTGATTGGGCTTGCCGGGCTCAATCAGGAAGAGCTGAACACCACGGGCATGCGCCCAGGTGAGCATGGCACGGCTGCAGAACTCCTTGCCGTTATCTGTCCTGATCGCCTTGGGCAAGCCACGTGTTGTCGCCAACTGGTCGAGAACGCGCGTCAGATGCAGCCCGCTCATCGCACGCTCCGGCACAATCGCAACGGCCTCGTGCGTTGCATCATCGACGACGGTCAGGCTCTTGATGACACGCCCCTCTGCCGTCCGGTCGAACACGAAGTCCATCGACCAGACCTGGTTGGCGGCCAAGGGGCGGGCCAGCGGGTGACGGTCTGCCGCCGGAATCTTCTTGCGCTTACGCCGGCGAATTTGCAGACCCGCCTCGACATAGAGTCGATCCACCCGCTTGTGATTGACCTGCATGCCTTCCTGCCGCAGCTTCAAATAGATCATGCTGGCGCCGTAGCGTCGGTGACGTTGTGCAAGCGCGATGATCTTCGCTTTCAAGGCGACATTGCGGTCGGTGGCGGGCTGGTAACGGAATGAACTGGGACTGATGCCGGCCAGACGCAGCGATCGACGCTCGCTGAGTCCCTTGCCCACCAGATGGCGCACCAGCTCCCGCCGTGACGGTGCGCTCACCACTTTTTTCGCAGGGCCTCTTTGGCAATCTCGTTCTCGAGCATCATCTCGGCCAAGAGCTTCTTTAACCGTGCGTTCTCGGTTTCCAGTTCCTTGAGGCGCTTGGCCTCCGAGACGTTC
>NZ_JBHRYH010000030.1:0-1080 GCF_042648905.1 Vogesella amnigena
ACCTATCAACGTCCTGGTCTCGAACGACTCTTCAGGGACCTCAAGGGTCCAGGGAAGTCTCATCTTCAGGCAAGTTTCCCGCTTAGATGCTTTCAGCGGTTATCTCTTCCGAACTTAGCTACCCGGCGATGCGACTGGCGTCACAACCGGTACACCAGAGGTTCGTCCACTCCGGTCCTCTCGTACTAGGAGCAGCCCCCGTCAAACTTCCAACGCCCACTGCAGATAGGGACCAAACTGTCTCACGACGTTTTGAACCCAGCTCACGTACCACTTTAAATGGCGAACAGCCATACCCTTGGGACCGGCTACAGCCCCAGGATGTGATGAGCCGACATCGAGGTGCCAAACTCCGCCGTCGATGTGAACTCTTGGGCGGAATCAGCCTGTTATCCCCGGAGTACCTTTTATCCGTTGAGCGATGGCCCTTCCATTCAGAACCACCGGATCACTATGTCCTGCTTTCGCACCTGCTCGACTTGTCGGTCTCGCAGTTAAGCTACCTTTTGCCATTGCACTATCAGCACGATTTCCGACCGTACCTAGGTAACCTTCGAACTCCTCCGTTACACTTTGGGAGGAGACCGCCCCAGTCAAACTGCCTACCATGCACTGTCCCCGATCCGGATCACGGACCAAGGTTAGAACCTCAAACACACCAGGGTGGTATTTCAAGGACGGCTCCATGCAAACTAGCGTTCACACTTCATAGCCTCCCACCTATCCTACACAAGCCTGTTCAAAGTCCAATGCAAAGCTACAGTAAAGGTTCACGGGGTCTTTCCGTCTAGCAGCGGGTAGATTGCATCTTCACAAACATTTCAACTTCGCTGAGTCTCAGGAGGAGACAGTGTGGCCATCGTTACGCCATTCGTGCGGGTCGGAACTTACCCGACAAGGAATTTCGCTACCTTAGGACCGTTATAGTTACGGCCGCCGTTTACTGGGACTTCAATCAAGAGCTTGCACCCCATCATTTAATCTTCCAGCACCGGGCAGGCGTCACTCCGTATACGTCCACTTTCGTGTTGGCACAGAGCTGTGTTTTTGTTAAACAGTCGCAGCCACCTATTCTCTGCG
>NZ_JBHRYH010000031.1:0-1126 GCF_042648905.1 Vogesella amnigena
CCATGGCAAACCGTTATTCCTTCTGGAGCCTCTTCAAGCACGGGCTCAAACACCACGAAACCTGGCAGCCGGCCTGGCGTACACCGCAGCTCAAGCCACGCTACGACGTGATCATCATCGGTGGTGGCGGCCACGGCCTGGCCACTGCCTACTACCTGGCCAAGAACCACGGCGTGAAGAACGTGGCGGTGCTGGAGAAGGGTTATCTCGGCGGCGGCAACACCGCGCGTAACACCACCATCGTCCGTTCCAACTACCTGTGGGACGAATCCGCCCACCTGTACGAACACGCGCTCAAGCTGTGGGAAGGGCTGTCGCAGGAGCTGAACTTCAACGTGATGTTCAGCCAGCGCGGGGTGATGAACCTCGGCCATACCCTGCAGGACATGCGCGACATCGAGCGCCGGGTCAACGCCAACGTGCTGAACGGCATCGATGGCGTGATTCTGTCGCCGAAAGAAATCCAGGACATCGTGCCGCTGATGGACGTGGGGGCCAGTACCCGCTTCCCGGTGATGGGCGCCAGTTACCAGCCGCGCGGCGGGGTGGCGCGCCACGATGCGGTGGCCTGGGGCTTTGCCCGTGCTGCCAGCGAGCTGGGCGTGGACCTGATCGAGCAGTGCGAAGTCACCGGCATGATCATCGAGGATGGCCGCATCAAGGGCGTGCATACCTCGCAGGGGGATGTGTTCGCCGACCGCGTCGGCTGCGTGGCCGCCGGCAGCACCTCCACCCTGGCCAAGATGGCCAAGGTGCGGCTGCCGCTGGAAAGCCACCCGCTGCAGGCCTTCGTGTCCGAATCGATGAAGCCGTGCCTGGACACGGTGGTGATGTCCAACGCGGTACACGGCTATGTCAGCCAGTCCGACAAGGGCGAGCTGGTGATCGGCGCCGGTATCGACAGCTACCTGGGCTACGGCCAGCGCGGCAGCCCGCATGTGATCGAGCACACCGCCGCCGCCATCATCGAACTGTTCCCCAGCTTCTCGCGCGTGCGGCTGAACCGCCAGTGGGGCGGCATTGTGGACGTGGCGCCGGATGCCTGCCCGATCATCGGCAAGTCGCCGGTGAAGGGGCTGTACTTCAACTGTGGTTGGGGTACCGGTGGCTTCAAGGCCACGCCGGG
>NZ_JBHRYH010000033.1:0-3644 GCF_042648905.1 Vogesella amnigena
GCTTCCAAAACAACGGCGGGGGCGTGAATGCCCCCGCGTTGTGAAAAAGCTGCCATCCCGTTACCCAACCAAACAGGTTCGATCTGCTAAGTGAACGGCATTAGGGCAACAGCCCCGTTTTTTATTTGCCGGCGCGGCTCAGTCGCCGCCCTTCTTCATTGCCTTGCCCGCCTCGGCGCGCTGGCGCCGCACCGCCTTCGGGTCCGCCTGCAGCGGACGGTAGATTTCCACCCGGTCGTGCTCGCGCAGCACGGTATCGGCTTTTACCGCCTTGCTGAAAATACCCAGCTTCAGTGCCGCCAGATCAATCTCGGCAAACTCTGCGGCCAACCCGGACAGCTCCACCGCCTGCTGCGCGGTGGTGCCGGCCGGCACCTGCAGGCTCACTATCCTCTGCCGTGCCGGCAACGCAAACGCCACCTCCACCTGGATGCGCTCAGTCGTCGCCATAGACGCGATCCGCCTCCTTGATGAAGGCATCCACCAGCGTGCCGGTGATGTGACCAAACACCGGGCCGATGATGGTTTCCAGAATCTTGCTGGAGAACTGGTAGCTCAGGCGGAACTCCACCTTGCAGCCAAAATCGCCCAGCGCCTGAAAGTGCCAGCGACCTTCCAGATGCTGGAACGGGCCATCCACCAGCTCCATCAGAATGGTGCTGTGCGGCTCGTTGCGGTTGCGGGTGGTGAAATGCTGCTTCACCTTCAGGTAATCGATGTGCAGGCTGGCCACCAGCAAGTCGCCATCACGCTCATGCTCTTCCGCCTTGGCGCACCACGGCAGAAAACGTGGATAGTGGGTTACCTCGTCCACCAGCCGGAACATCTGCTCCGGGGTGTGCGCCACCAGGACGCTCTTTTCGATGACATGCATGCTGAAACAGGGCAGGAGAAAGCCCGAAGGGTACACAATCGCCCGCCCAGGCGGCAAGCCGCCAGATCAAGCCCATGAATTTTCAGCGCTTTGGCGAACGCGCCCGTTCTGCTAAAATGCGCGATTCCCTGCAACGCCCCCAAGAGCGCCATGAGCATCGTTGACAACCGCAAAGCCTTTCACGACTACTTCATCGAGGAGCAGCTCGAAGCCGGCCTGGTGCTGGAAGGCTGGGAGGTCAAGGCGATCCGCGCCGGCCGCGTGCAGCTGAAGGAAAGCTACGTCATCTACCGCGATGGCGCCTTCTACCTGTTCGGTTGCCACATCACCCCGCTGCAGTCCGCCTCCACCCACGTCCACCCCGACCCGGTGCGCACCCGCAAACTGCTGCTGAACCAGCACGAGATCAACCGCCTGATCGGCAAGGTGGAACGTGCCGGCTACACCATGGTGGCGCTGAACCTGCACTACAGCAAAGGCAATATCAAGGCCGACATCGGCCTCGCCAAGGGCAAGAAGCAGCACGACAAGCGCGAAAGCGAAAAAGACCGCGAATGGCAGCGCGAGAAGCAGCGCCTGATGCGCGGCAAGGTGTGAGCATGAAACCCGGCATCGTCCAACCCATTGTGCTGATCGTGCTGGGCGCCCTGTGGCTGCTCAAGAGCACCGCGCTGCTGCCGGAAACCTCCACCCTGCTCGCCCTGCTGCTGGCAGGCGCCGGCATTCTGCTGGGCCTGCTGGACGGGCTGACCAAGTCCACCGTGGTCAGCAGCCCGATGCTGATCTATGCCGGCGCAGCCATCTACCTGTATGACCACTATTACCTGCGCTTCAGCCATCTGGCCGCCTTCGGCATGATGCTGCTGGGCATATTGCTGCTGCTGGCGCGCAGCAACCGCATACCGGAGCGCCGTCTGTCGCGGCGCCGTAACGAGACACCGTATTCAAAATGACACCGGCCAACCCCAGCCGGTTAATACACGCAAGGACTGCCATGGACAAAATCCTCATCCTCGACTTCGGCTCCCAGGTCAGCCAGCTGATCGCCCGCCGTGTGCGCGAAGCCCACGTCTACTGCGAGCTGCACCCGTTCGACATGCCCATCGACGAGATCCGTGCGTTCAACCCCAAGGCCATCATCCTGTCCGGCGGCCCCAACTCGGTATACGAATCCGACTACCAGGCCGACCAGCAGGTATTCGCCCTGGGCGTGCCGGTACTGGGCATCTGCTACGGCATGCAGTTCATGGCACAGAGCCTGGGCGGCAAGGTAGAGGCCGGCGACAAGCGTGAGTTTGGCTACGCCCAGATTCAGGCCCGTCACCACTCCAAGATCCTGGAAGGCCTGCAGGACCGCGTGGACGACGCCGGCAATGGCTTCCTCGACGTGTGGATGAGCCACGGCGACAAGGTGACCGCGCTGCCGGCCGGCTTCAAGGTGATTGCCGAGACCCCGTCCTGCCCGATCGCCGCCATGGCCGACGAGGACCGCGGCTTCTACGCCGTGCAGTTCCACCCGGAAGTGACCCACACCAAGCGCGGCACCGAGATGCTGCATCGCTTCGTGCTGCACGTGGCTGGCGCCAAGCCGTCCTGGACCATGCCGAACTACATCGAGGAAGCGATCCAGAAGATTCGCGACCAGGTAGGCGACGAGGAAGTCATCCTCGGCCTGTCCGGCGGCGTGGATTCCTCGGTGGCTGCCGCACTGATCCACCGCGCCATCGGCGAACAGCTCACCTGCGTGTTCGTTGACCACGGCCTGCTGCGCCTGAACGAAGGCAAGATGGTGATGGAAATGTTCGCGCAGAACCTGGGCGTAAAAGTGATCCAGGTCGATGCCACCGAGCAGTTCATGGGCAAGCTGGCCGGCGAGACCGACCCGGAGAAGAAGCGCAAGATCATCGGCGCCGAGTTCGTGGAAGTGTTCCAGCGTGAATCCGGCAAGCTCACCAACGCCAAGTGGCTGGCACAGGGCACCATCTACCCGGACGTGATCGAATCCGCCGGCGCCAAGACCAAGAAAGCGCACGCGATCAAGAGCCACCACAACGTGGGCGGCCTGCCGGAAGACATGAACCTGAAGCTGCTGGAGCCGCTGCGCGACCTGTTCAAGGACGAAGTACGCCAGCTGGGCGTAGCGCTGGGCCTGCCGCACGACATGGTGTACCGTCACCCGTTCCCGGGCCCGGGCCTGGGCGTGCGCATCCTGGGCGAAGTGAAAATGGAATACGCCGAGCTGCTGCGCCGCGCCGACGCCATCTTCATCGAAGAACTGCGTGCCACCGTGGACGAGAAGACCGGCAAGAACTGGTACGACCTCACCAGCCAAGCCTTTGCCGTGTTCCTGCCGGTGAAATCGGTAGGCGTGATGGGCGATGGCCGCACCTACGACTACGTGGTGGCGCTGCGCGCGGTAATCACCAGCGACTTCATGACCGCCCATTGGGCCGAACTGCCGTACAGCCTGCTGGGCAAGGTATCCAACCGCATCATCAACGAAGTGCGCGGCATCAACCGCGTGGTCTACGATGTGAGCGGCAAGCCGCCGGCAACCATCGAGTGGGAATAAAAGCTGTTATCTGACAACAACTTAGACAGCACAACAGGGCCGGCGCATTGCCGGCCATTTTTACATTCATCGCGACCTGAACCACGTTCTGACAGCGACGTCCCCCCATTCTCAGTAGCACTGAGCATTAGAGTCCGAGGCTAATTTACCTGATTTCTCAGCGAGTGATTTGGCGTAGGCCGCCGGCGTCAAACCACC
>NZ_JBHRYH010000034.1:0-3774 GCF_042648905.1 Vogesella amnigena
AGGCGGCCTGGGCCAGGGCAGCGAGGAAGACCCGGCCGATGACGACCATTCGCTGGGCATCCCCAACCCCGGCGACAACGACGAGGCCAGCGGCATCAGCGGCGATCTGAACGCCCTGTTCAAGAGCGGTGCCGACGTACCGCTGAGCTTCAGCATCAGTGCGGCCAACCTGCTGAACCTGCCGGTGCTGCTGTCCAATGGCGACCCGCTGAGCTACAGCGTGAGCGAGGATGGCCACACCCTGACCGCCACCGCCGGCAGCGGCGAAAGCCTGCGTACCGTGTTCACGCTCACCATCGATGAGCTAGGTGGCTGGCACTTCGACCTCGACGACCAGCTGGACCATGTCGAGGACGGTAATACCGAAGGTTTCGGGCTGATCACGGTGAGTACTAGCGGAGAAGGCCCGGAATACGGCTCGGTCTACGGCATCGACTTCAGCAGCATCATCGTTGCCACCGACGCCGATGGCGACCCGGCGGTAGGTGCCGTAGGCGGCAGCTTTGTCGTCATGGTGCAGGATGATGTGCCGGAAGTGGTCGCCCAGCCGCGCGCCATTTCCGCCATGGTGGAAGAGGACGACATGACCGGCATAGCCGGCGGCGACCTGTCCACCGGCAACAACGAAGACGACTCGGTCAACCGGGACGAAGCCGACAGCACGGACCATGGCAGCATCGCCACCCTGTTCAGCGCCGGTGCCGACGCACCGCTCAGCTTCAGCCTGTCCACCACTACCGATAGCCTGCCCACGCTGTACTCGCAGGGGGATGCTGTCAGCTACCGGGTGGAAGACAATGTGCTCACCGCCTATGTCGATGGCGGCGAAGACGCCGACCGCGTGGTGTTTACCTTGACGCTGGACGACAACGGCGGCTGGAGCTTCGATCTGCTGGATCAGCTTGACCACGTCAACGACGGCGCGAACGACGAGAACACCGCGCTCTACACCGGCGAAGACAGCGAACCAGTCAGCAGCATCGACTTCAGCAGCCTGCTGCAGGCCACCGATGCCGATGGCGATACCGTTACCCTGGGTGAGCGCAGCGGCCTGTTCCGCATTGCCATACAGGACGATGTGCCGGTAGTCACCGCCATCTCCAGCCTGATCTACGCCAACAGCCTGAATGACGGCAGCAGTGATGCGGTGGGGGTGTTTGCCTACCGCCTGGGTGCCGACGAATGGGACGACTACTCGGCACAGCGCAGCGATTTTGCCGCCATCAGCCTCAGCGGCATGGTAGGCGAGCTGGCCATCAGCAACACCGATGTCAGCTGGAGCAGCGAGGACGCCACGACTGCCAGCTTTGTCATTGCCTTCGACTATGCGGCCAACCCGGATACCCCGGAGCTGCTCACCCATGTCACCGGCAGCCTGGTGTTCGACAAGGAAGCCGGCACCTACACGCTAAGCCTCGACGACACGATCAAGGGCTACACCGTGCTGACCACCAGCAACCCGATCGGCGAGCGTGACAGCCATGACCTGACCGGCTCGCCACAGCCGGAAATCGTGATATCGCAGCTGGACAACAACTTCTACGTGCGCTTCAGCGGCGGCTCCGGCGACTTTGCCACCAGTGATGGCGACATGGTGCTGGAAGACAACGAGGTATTCACCGGCACCCAGAAATGGGTGAGCATCAGCGGCGATGAAAACGGCATCGCCAGCGACACCCTGCAGCGCGGTGAAGTGCTGAACATGGACTTCTATACCAGCAACCCCGGCGCCGACCCGAACCCGGCGGCTGGCGATGCACGCGCCGATGGCATCTACCTGAAGCTGGCCAAGTGGATTCCCGGCGAGGACATGCTGGTACTGCTCAAGCTGATCGACCCGGATAATCCGCTGGACACCATCACCCGCACCATCATTGTCAGCAGCGCGGATATCTACACCGCGGACGAAGGTAACCCCTACGGCATTACCGGGGCCGATGGCGTGGTGATCATCGAGAGCAACGATTACAACGGCGCTGGCGAGAACTACCAGATCTACGGCATACAGCTGCTGGTCTCCAGCGAGGACATCATCGGCAGCGGCATCGACCTGAACCGGGAGACAGGGGAATCCGGCGGCTCCAGCAGCATGCTGGATTTCGATGCCAACCCGGCCGATACCGGCACCACCGATCAGGATGTGATCAAGATCATGGATGTCGGCATCATCACCAGCCAGAGCTACACCCAGGATGCCCAGCTGAGCTTCGATGTCACGCTTGCCGATGCCGATGGCGACCACAGCGCCAGCCAGCAACTGGATGTATACATTGCCAGCAGCGGCACCCTGAGCGGCAGCGCCGGGGCCGACGTGATGACGGGGGACAGCGGGCCGAACAGCTTTGTGTGGCATGCCGGCGATGCCAGCGATACCGCAGGGGCGCCGATTACCGACACCGTGGTCAACTTCAGCCTGGCACAAGGCGATTCCCTTGACCTGCACGACCTGCTGCAAGGGGAAGCCGGCCAGGACCTGGGCAAGTACCTGCACTTCAGCTCCGACGGCAACGACACCCTGATCCAGGTCAGCAGCAGTGGCCAGTTCGACGGCAGCAACTACAGCGCCGTCGCCGACCAGAACATCCTGCTGCAAGGCGTCGACCTGACCACCCTCGGCAACGACAGCCAGATCATCGATCAGCTGAAGGGCGGCCACAACCTGCAAACCGACTGAGCCCTCCCCCGGCCAGGCCATGGCCGGCACGAGCCGACAAAGCCCTTTCGCCACGCGAAAGGGCTTTGCTTTATCTACAGCACGGCTGCCGATGCCATGACCTGGCGGCCAACTCCGGGGCACCTAGAAAAACCAGGATTCCCAATTGAGCCAAGTCACGGCGATACAAGGCGCGAGCGGAAAATTTTGACGCAGCATATGTTTGATATGTAAGAAGACATTTTTCGTGAGCAACGCAGTATCGCGACGAAAGCTGGCGTTTTTCGAGGAGCCATCCGCTCAGGTGCCGACACTGCACGTTGTCAGCCACCTGGGGCCGGGCCGCATGCCCTCTGCCCTTTGGTACACCCTCCCTTCAGTACAATGGAGAACGGCTAAGACAGTTCCTAGATTGAAACCAAACGTTTCCTGACAGGAGTACTCATCATGGCCGCCACCCCCAGCACCAGCAGCACGCTCAGCATCGCCCAGGGCAAGGTTGTCGCCCTCGCCGGCAAGATCATCGCCGTCATGCCCGATGGCACCCAGCATGCCGTGCAGCTGGGAGAGGTGCTGGCCAACGGCGTACGACTGATCATCCCCGAAGATGCCTTCATCGAGCTGCAGTCTGCCGGCGGCGACATCGTGCGCATTGCCGAAGCCCGCGACCTCACCATCACCGATGACGTCTTCCCCACCCAGACCGCCGCCACCGATGCCACCGACGCCGCACTGGCTCCACTGCAACCGGAAGCGCAGCAGGTACTGGCCGCCCTGGAAAGCGGGCAGGACCCGTTAAGCCAGCTGGAAGCCGCCGCCGCCGGCCTGACCGGCGCCGCCGGGGGGGCTGAAGATGGTGGCAACAGCTACATCATCCTTGGCCGGGTATCCGAAGGCATCACCGGCGCCAGCCTGGATCTGGGCATCGACAACCTCGGCGCCACCGGCACTGCGCAGACCAGCGAGCTGAACCCGAACAACCCGCCCACCATCGTGGTGGAACAGCCCACCAACCGGGGCCCGGATGGCGTTGCCAACGATGGCCTGGTATACGAAGCCGGCCTGGACCCGAACGGCAGCGCCGAAGTGGGTGACGCCAGCAGCGATGCCGAATTCGCCAC
>NZ_JBHRYH010000035.1:0-4852 GCF_042648905.1 Vogesella amnigena
AGGCTGGCGGCGCATGCTGGAGCGTTACCGTCGACAGATTCAGCCGGTGCATTGTTTGCAGGAGGCTCTCGGGAGAGGCTACCAACTCGTAATTGGGACATAGCCATAAAAAACGGCTCCCGTGGGGGGCCGTTTTCATGACAGCGTGCCGGCTTACCAGCGGCTGTGCCACACATCCAGCAGCTCACCCGCTTCCATCTGGGCGATTTCCTTGCGGCCCTGCAGCCAGGCTACCAGTGCGGCGCGCAGTTCTGCGGTGATCTTCACATCGCTTACCGGGAATACGATGCCATCCAGCTCGCCCTTGGTGTAGTTGCCGCCAAAGCTCACGCCGTGGGCATCCACTGCCTCCAGCCAGGCATTCAGGAAGGCATCGCTGGCCGCTTCGTCACAGTTCAGCGTGGCTTGCAGGGTAAAGCCCAGCTCCTGGAATTCGCCCACGCGCAGCTTCTTGCGCTGGCGGCTGTTCAGGCGTTTCAGGCGATTACGGGAATTGGCGTTGGTCATGGTGTGTGCCTTCAAGTTGCATCTAAAGCGCGCATGATACCAGCGAACCAGTGTCGTGCCGCCGCATTGCCGCGATTACAGTCCCAGCTGCTGCCATAGATCGTCCACCCGCTGGCGGGTACCGGCATCCATCACGATCGGGGTGCCCCACTCGCGGTTGGTTTCGCCCGGCAGCTTGTTGGTGGCATCCAGCCCCATCTTGCCGCCCAGCCCGGAAATGGGGCTGGCAAAGTCCAGATAGTCGATCGGGGTGTTGTCGATCAGCGTGGTGTCGCGCACCGGGTCCATGCGGGTGGTGATCGCCCAGATCACTTCCTTCCAGTCGCGGGTGTTCACGTCGTCGTCTACCACCACGATGAACTTGGTGTACATGAACTGGCGCAGGAAGCTCCAGCAACCCATCATCACGCGCTTGGCGTGGCCGGGGTACTGCTTCTTGATGCTGATTACCGCCATGCGGTAGCTGCAGCCCTCTGGCGGCAGGTAGAAATCGACGATCTCCGGAAACTGCTTCTGCAGGATGGGCACGAATACCTCGTTCAGCGCCACGCCCAGTACTGCCGGCTCATCCGGCGGCTTGCCGGTGTAGGTGCTGTGGTACACCGGATTCTCGCGCATGGTGATGCGGTCGATGGTGAATACCGGAAAGTTGTCCTGCTCGTTGTAGTAGCCGGTGTGGTCGCCGTACGGGCCTTCCATCGCCATGTCGTTCGGGTGGATGTGGCCTTCCAGCACGATTTCGGCGCTGGCCGGCACTTGCAGGTCGGAGCCGATGCATTTCACCAGCTCGGTGCGGCTGCCGCGCAGCAGGCCGGCGAACTGATATTCGGACAGTGTGTCCGGCACCGGCGTTACCGCGCCCAGGATGGTAGCCGGGTCGCAGCCCAGCACCACCGCCACCGGGTACGGCTTATCAGGGTTGGCCGCACGGAATTCGCGGTAGTCCAGCGCGCCGCCGCGGTGCGCCAGCCAGCGCATGATCACGCGGTTGCGGCCGATGACCTGCTGGCGGTAAATGCCCAGGTTTTGCCGCTTCTTGTGCGGGCCACGGGTTACGGTGAGGCCCCAGGTGATCAGCGGCGCCACATCGCCCGGCCAGCAATGCTGGATGGGCAGGCGGGCCAGGTCGACATCGGTACCCTCCCACACGATCTGCTGGCAGGGCGCTTTCTTGACTTCCTTCGGCGCCATCGACAGCACCTGCTTGAGCAGTGGCAGCTTGTCCCAGGCATCGCGCAGACCCTTCGGCGGCTCCGGCTCCTTCAGATAGGCCAGGGTCTTGCCGATTTCGCGCAATTCCATCACGTCGGCCGCACCCATGCCCATCGCCACCCGCTTGGGTGTGCCAAACAGATTAGCCAGCACCGGGATGTCGTAACGCTGCTGCCCCTGCTGTGGCTGCTCGAACAGCAGGGCAGGGCCGCCGGCCTTCAGCACGCGGTCGCCGATTTCGGTCATTTCCAGGTGCGGCGATACCGGCACCCGAATGCGCTTGAGTTCGCCTTGCGATTCAAGCTGGGACATGAAGTCCCGCAGGTCGTTGTATTTCATGTTGCTTTCATGATCTAGCGCAAAAAGCCCTAGGCAGCGCAGGGTTAAGCTTTCTCTCGACGTCGCAAGCTACTGCCCGTATCCCGGCAAGTCAACCGGCTGCAGTTGCTGCGCAAGTTTCTATCGCTAGTCTTGCTTGGAGATAATCATGAAAAAATTCGCTGCTGCTGCACTGGTTGCTGCTCTGTCCGCTTCCGCTTTCGCTGCCCAGGGTGACATCCTGGCCCGCTTCCGCATTACCAATGTGAATCCGCAGACTTCTGTGGACAGCACCCTGGCTGCGCTGAATGTGGACGTGAATGACGACACCATCCCGGAAGTCGACTTCACCTACATGTTCACCGACAACATCGGTGCCGAACTGATTCTGGGTACTTCCAAACATGACGTTACTTCCAGTCTCGGCCATACCGCATCCGTGCGCGTGCTGCCGCCGACCCTGACCGCCCAGTACCACTTCAGTCCGGAAGGCCAGTTCCGTCCGTACGTAGGTGCCGGTATCAACTACACCCGTTTCTACAGCTTCAAGGATACTTCCGGCCTGGATCTGTCGATCAAGAAAAACAGCTTCGGCCCGGCGCTGCAGGTAGGTGTGGACATCCCGGTTACCAAGAACATCTTCGTCAACTTCGACGTGAAGAAACTGTGGATCAAGACCAAGGTGAAAGCTGGCGGTGTTGATGCTGGCACCCTGGACATCGATCCGCTGGTGACCAGCGTGGGTATCGGTACCAAGTTCTAAGCCGTAGCCGATTTCACATTCGCAAGGGGCGCCATGGCGCCCCTTTTTGCTGCTCATTGCCTTGTGCCGCCTGGCCCGGCTGGGTATGCTAGCCCGGTTATTCATTCCGCTTGGCCCGGCGATGACCGCCTTATCTTCATTCTCTCCCCGGCATCATGTGGCGCTGTATGCGGCACTGATCAACGCGGTCATCATCGCCTTTCTCAGCCTGTACCCGTTCAGCGGCTGGTCGTACAGCGGGCGCCCGCTACTGGAGTTCCTGTCCTACCCGCTGCCGTATTACAGCCGTATTTTCGACAATGCGGCCAACGTACTCATCTACATCCCTTACGGTTTCAGCCTGGCATTGCTGTTGCACCCGCGCTGGCTGTCCTTTGTGCTGGCCATCGTGCTGGCGGCACTGACCAGCTTCAGCATGGAATTCCTGCAAGAGCTGTTACCCAGCCGCATCGCTTCCAATCTCGACATCCTGTGCAATATCGGCGGCGCCCTGATTGGCGCGGCGCTGGCGGTATCCAGCTGGTTCCGCCGTTACTGGCATGGTTTGTGGCAGTGGCGCCGCCAGCACTTTGTCATCGATAGCGCCGCAGATTACGGCCTGCTGGTAATGGGGGTGTGGTTCCTCACCCAGCTCAATCCGGCATTGCCGTTGTTCGGGGTGGTGGCCTATCCGCAGGGGCTGCCGCAGCCATATCTGTCGCCAATCGACAATCCACGGTTATTCCTGTTTCTGGTGGAAGCCGGCGGTGCCGCCAGCAATATGCTGGCGGTCAATCTGCTGCTGAGCAGTTTTTTGCAGCGCAAAGGAGATGGCGCCCGTGCCGTGCTGTGGATTGTGCTGCTGGCTTGGTTGCTAAAGCTGTTTGCTGCCGGGGCATTGCTCAAGCCATTTGCTTTCTTCCAGTGGGTCAACCCACATCTGGTTACCGGCCTGGCTGCCGGCTTTCTGCTGTCCTGGCTATTGGTGCGCTGCTCACGCTTGATGCAGACGCTACTTGCCATGCTGGCACTGGCGGCTGCGCAAACGGCCGCTGTGCTCTGGCCGCTCAGCGAAGTGCAGGCCGATTTTCTGTCGCTGTTCCGTTGGCCCTATGGGCACCTGCACAATATGAATGCGCTGGTCGACTTCCTTACCGATCTGTGGCCGGTCATGGCACTGGCCTGCCTGCTGTTCAGCAGCAGCCAGCAATTACGTCAGCAGCGGCAAGCGGGCTAACTGCTGCAGGCTGGTGATGCGCCAGTCCACCCAGGCAGGGCGGCAGACGCGATTACTGATCCACACGGTACGCATGCCCAGTCGCTTTGCCGTCTGCAGGTTGGCCGCGGTGTCTTCCACCATCACGCAATTGCCGGCAGCCAGACCTGCATCGCGCAATACCCGGAAGTAGCCGCCACTGCGTGGCTTTGGCTGGTAGTCCAGCGCCTCCATGCCATAGCAGGCGCTGATCAGCTGACCGATACCCAGATGTTCGGTGATTGCCTCTACATAATGTTGCGGGCCGTTGGAGAACACCCATTTACGGCCGGGCAGGCGACGCAGCAAGTGTGGCAGGCGCGAATCACGCTGAATCCATGGCAGCAACTCGTCCATATCATGGGTAAAGCGCAGGAAATGGTCGGCTGAGATACGGTGGTGGCGCACCAGTCCACCCAGTGTCGCGCCGTAGCGACGCCAGTAATGTGTGCGCAGCTGATTTGCCTGCGCTTCCTCGTATCCCAGATAGGTCACGATGTACTCGGTCATCCGCTGGCTGATGCGCGGAAATACCGCATGGCCGGCGTGGTGCAGGGTTTCATCCAGGTCAAAAAGCCAGTTCATTGCCACAAGATCACGTCATCAAAATCAGAGCTGCAGTGTAGCCTGCGGCTGTTAGTGCGTAATCGTGATTTTTTTATTTCGTAAAATCAGCTGTTTAGCTAATTAATTACAGAAAACTGTTTTTCTGGTGTTGACGCGGTTCGGGGCGATGGGTATAGTTCGCCTCCTCTGCTGACGACGACACGAAACGAAGTCAGCCCGCTCTTTAACAAACCAAATAACCGATAGGTGTA
>NZ_JBHRYH010000036.1:0-5256 GCF_042648905.1 Vogesella amnigena
GCTGTACACCGGCCCGGACAGCGACCCGGTCGACAGCATCGACTTCAGCAGCCTGATCGTGGCCACTGACAACGATGGCGACGAAGCCACGCTGGATGCGGCCAAGCTGTTCACCATTGCGGTACAGGATGATGTGCCGGAAGTGGTCGACCAGCCTGAAGCCATCTCTGCCACGGTGGAAGAGGACGACATGACCGGCAGCGCCGGCGGCGACCTGTCCACCGGCAACAACGAGGATGGCTCCAGCAACCAGGACGAAGCCAGCAGCACCGTCAACGGCTCCATCGCCAGCCTGTTCACCGCCGGCGCCGACGAGGACCTGAGCTTCAGCCTGTCCACCGATACCAGTGGCCTGCCTTCCCTGTACTCGCAGGGTGAGCCGGTGCTGTACATCGTGGAAGACAACGTGCTTACCGCCTACGTCGATGGCGGCCTGGAAGGCACCGACGACGACCGCGTGGTGTTCACCCTGACCATGCATGATGACGGGAGCTGGGACTTCGATCTTCAGGATCAGCTCGACCATGTCGACGATGGCGCGAACGACGAAAACACCGCGCTGTACACCGGTGAAGGCAATGACCCGGTCGACAGCATCGACTTCAGCAGCCTGCTGATCGCCACCGACTTCGATGGCGACGAAGCCACGCTGGATGCGTCCAACCTGTTCACCATCACGGTGGAAGATGACATCCCGGTAGTCGGTCAAACCTCCAACCTGGTCTACGCCAACAGCCTGAACGATGGCAGTACCGATGCCTGGGGTATCTTCCAGTACAGCGTGGGGGCTGACGAGCGGAATACCTACTCGTCTTCGTCCAGCGACTTTGCCGCCATCACCTTCAGCGGCCTGGTCGGTGAGCTGGCCATCAGCAATACCGATGTGAACTGGCTGAGCGAGAACGGCACGACGGCAACGTTTGAAATTTCCTTCGATTATGCGTCCAACCCCAATACGCCCAATGTGCTGACGCATGCCACCGGCACCCTGGTGTTCGACAAGGAGGCCGGTACTTACACGGTTAGCCTGGATGACACCATCAAGGGTTACACCGTGCTGACCACCAGCAATGTCATTGGAGATCGGGACAGCTACGACCTGGGAGGTTCACCGAAGCCGGAAATCGTGGTATCGCAACTGGATAACAGCTTCTTCGTGCGCTTTACCGGCGGTTCCGGCAGCTTTGCCACCACCGATGGCGACAAGGCGCTGGAGACGAACGAGGTATTCACCGGCACGCAGACCTGGGTCAGCGTCAGTGGCAGCGAGAACGGTATTGCCAGTGACACCTTGCAGCGTGGCGAAGTGCTGAACATGGACTTCTACACCAGCGATCCTGGTGGAGCGGTGAACCCGGGAGCCGGTGATGCTCGCGCCGACGGCATCTATCTGAAGCTGGCCAAGTGGATTCCTGGCGAAGACATGATCGTGCTGCTGAAGCTGATCGACCCGGACAACAACACCATGATCACCCGCGCCATTGTGGTGGAATCCGGCGATATCTACACCGGCAGCAACCCCTACAACCTGACCGGTGCCGACGGTTATGTGATCATCGAAAGCAACGACTACAACATCAACCCCGGAGAGAACTATCAGATCTACGGCATGCAGTTGCTGGTTTCCACCGAGGACATCACCGGTTCCGGTATCAATCTGAACAGGGATACCGGCGATAGCGGCGGCTCCAGCACGATGCAGGATTTCGATGCCAACCCGACACCGAATACCGGCACCACGGACACCGATGTTATCAAGATCGTGGACGTGGGCATTATCACCAGCCAGAACAACGAACTGGACGCCCAGCTCACCTTCGACGTGACAGTGCAGGATGCCGATGGCGACAGCACCGGCACCCAGCAATTGGATGTCACCATCACCAACAGCAACATACTGGCAGGCTCTGGCGAGAGCGATACCCTGCACGGTACGGCTGCGGCCAACATCCTGCAGGGTGGTGCCGGCGACGACTGGCTGGTGGGTGGCGGCGGCAGCGATACCCTGACCGGCGGTGCCGACAACGACACCTTCGTCTGGGAGTTCGGCGATCAGGGTACCCCCGGCACTCCAGTCACCGACACGGTCACCGACTTTGCCCGCAACCCGGTGGATGCCACCCAGAAAGACATGCTGGATCTGAGCGACCTGCTGCAGGGCGAAGACGGCATGAGCAATACCGATCTGGGCAAGTACCTGCACTTCTCCGACGATGGCGCAGGAGGCACGCTGGTGCAGATCAGCAGCGGCGGGCAATTCAACGGCAGCAACTACGCAACGGCCACCGACCAGGCGATTGTGCTGCAGGGTGTCAACTATGACCTGCTGGGCAGTACCAGTGACGCTGACATCATCAACCTGCTGAAAACCAACCAGAACCTGAAGACCGACTAAGGAGGTCCACACACGGAAAGAGCCGGCAAACCCGGCTCTTTTTGTTTGCATGCCGGGAAAAAACACGCGGCACCGCTAGCCTGACGCTAATCAAACCTTATCGATTTGCCAGCGCTGGCGTGGCGGCAAGGTGGCAAATTTTACATACACTGAAACTATCCCCCACAGCAACGGAGCACGCAGCATGGCAATGACTGGCAATGTGGCAGCAGGCAAGGTAGTGGCACTCTCCGGCAAGGTTATCGCCGTGGCCATGGATGGCACCCAGCGTACCCTGCAGGTAGGCGATGTGCTGCTGGCGGGCGAGCGCCTGCTGGTGCCTGCGGATGCTTATATCGAATTGCAGGCTTTTGCGGGCGATACCGTGCGTATTGCTGAGGCCAGCGATCTCACCGTGACCGATGATGTGATCACCGCTCCCGTCGGTGGCGCCGAGGCACAGCAGGTGTTGGCCGCACTGGCATCCGGCCAGGATCCGCTTACCCAGCTGGAGGCCGCCGCCGCCGGTCTGGGCGGCGCCGCGGCCGGTGCCGAGGACAGCGGCAACACCTACATCATTCTTGGCCGGATTCGGGAAGGCATCACCCCTGCATCGCTGGCGCAGGGTGTGGCGCGTGCGGCCAACCTTACCGTGCCTGCCGGCAGCAGCACTGGCCTGGCCACGCCGGTAGTGAGCGATGAGCCGGTAACGCCGCCGCCACCGCCGCCAGTACCAGGCGTCAATGTCGACGATGTCAGCGTGCAGGAAGGCTCGCCGGCCATTTTCAGCATCACGCTGGGCAATGCCGCGGCAGACAGCACGCTGACGCTGACCCTGGCCGATGGCAGCGCGCTATCGCCAGAGGACTACGCCGGCAACGCGGTGTACTACAGCCTGGATGGCGGCGCCAGCTGGCTGCCCTATGGCGGCAGCATCGCGGTGAGCGCCGGCAACAGCACGGTGCTGGTGCGGGTGGATACCGTGGCTGATACCGTGGATGAGGCAGATGAGCTGTTCAACCTGGGGGCCACGCTGGACAGCGCTGGCATCGCCTACAGCGACAGCGCCGTGGGCGGTATCCAGGATGACGACATTCCCAGCATCCAGTTCGTGAACCCCGGCAGCAACAGCGGCGATATCGTGGTACCGGAAGGCGACAGCGCGCAGTTCACGCTGCAGATCCGCAATACCGCCGAGGACAGCAGCCTGCAGCTGACTCTGGCCGACGGCAGCGCGCTGCACCCGGACGACTACGCCGGCACCAGTTTCGAATACCAGCTGGACGGCGGTGCCTGGCAGCCCTACCCGGCCGGCGGCATCAGCGGCCTGGCCGCTGGCGACCATGTGCTGCTGATCCGCACCAGCACGGTGGGCGATACTACCGACGAGCCGGACGAAACCTTCTCGCTTGGCGCCAGCCTGCTGAGCAACGGCAGCTACTACGATGCCAGCGCGCTGGCCACCATCGTGGACGATGACATCACCCCGCCGCCACCGCCGCCGGTGCTGTACGAGGAAGGCTCCTCCTGGCTGATGAACTATGCCGACCACCAGCAGCGCTTCGACATCAAGGCCAAGGATGGCGACATCACCCTGCTGAACGGGCGCAGCATCTACTGGGACATCCTGGTGCCGGGCGTGGTGGCCGATAGCCTGCAACTGGCTCCGCACAGCCTGCCGGACGGCACCACTGCCGACTGGGAAAAACTGTACACCGGCAATGGCGATACGCTGTTCCGCTTCTACCTCACCGCCGGAGACAGCGATGTGGTGCTGAACCAGAACGACCAGTTCCACATCTACGTGAACGGCGCGCCGGAGGACAGCAACATCCAGCTGATCAACAGCAACGAGTTTGTGCTGCCGCACAGCAACTTCCACACCGACTACGGTACTGACTTCGATACCGGCACCCCTGGGCCTGGCGATGACCAGAACTGGCTGAGCAGCGATGGGGATGGCGGCGAATTTGCCGACAACACGCCGGATACAGCCGTCGGCAACACCGTGGCCTACGGAGAAGGCAACGACATGGCCTACGGCGGCACTGGCGATGACAGCCTGCAGGGCGGCAGTGGCAATGATTTTCTGGAAGGCCGCGCCGGCGACGACACCCTGAGTGGAGACAGCGGCAATGATGTGCTGATGGGCAGCTTCGGCAGCGATACGCTGTCCGGCGGCAGCGGCGAAGACACGCTGGCGGGCGGCTTTGGCAATGACATCCTCAGCGGCGGCGACGACAGCGACACCTTCGATTTCAACATCGGCGACCAGGGCAATGCCGGGGCACCGGCGGTGGATACCATTACCGATTTCACCGTGGGCGAAGGCGGCGATGTCATCGACCTCAGCGACATGCTGCCCAATGGCAACCTGGAAAGCATCGACCTTGGCGACTATCTGCACTTCAGCGAGAGCGATGGCAATACCGTGCTGCATATCAGCAGCAGCGGCGACTTTGCCGGCGATGTCGATGACTACGGTGCGGTGGCCGACCAGGTGATCCTGCTGCAAGGGGTGGACCTGACGCTGCTGGGGAGCAACAGCGACATCATCGAGCACCTGAAGAACAACGCCAACCTGAAAACCGGGCCGTAAGCACTAGATGGGCAAGCAGCAACAAGGTTGGCCGCATACCCTGCGGCCAACTTTTTTTGGGGGCCACGAAAATCGTGCGACAGGGGGAAAGGCATTTTTGCCACGAAGCCCACGAAAGACACGGAAGAAAGCCAGGTGGGAACGGGCTTTTTGTGTTGTTTCGTGGGTTTCGTGGCCAAGCGACGTCCCCCCATTCTCAGTAGCACTGAGCATTAGAGTCCGAGGCTAATTTACCTGATTTCTCAGCGAGTGATTTGGCGTAGGCCGCCGGCGTCAAACCACC